>JBPEXP010000233.1:0-3838 GCA_052031475.1 Flavobacteriaceae bacterium
GGCAACTAGCAAATAAAGAAGCATGGCGGAACGGAAGGATTTAGTGAATACGTATTGCGCGAAAACGAATACCTGGCTCAGTTTCTGGACAAGGCAGAAATGGTTTTTGAACGACCTTTGAGTATTGCGCAAATCTCGTTTGAGAGGAAGAGTCAGATTGAAAATCATATATTGATGTGTGGCGATGCCGCCGGTCTCATTCACCCTTTATGTGGCAATGGGATGGCCATGGCTATTGAAAGTGCCAGGCTGGCATCTGAAAGTATGCTTAAATTCATGGATGATAGCCAATTTAACAGGGCCCAAATGGAAAAAATGTATCTGAGGGAATGGAGACGTAAATTTGGTGAAAGACTGTGGTGGGGAAGGAGAATTCAGGCTGCTTTACTCAAAAAATCTCTTTCGGCTTTCCTTATTGGCAGATTGGCTACGAGTCCGGCAATAACCTCGGCGATCATTAGAAAAACCCATGGTAAATTGACTAGCGTAGAATGAATTTTACAGATCGGATAGAGACAGAGGAAATTATGGATAGGGAGGAGCTTTCCATGAAGGAGTTGAAAAACGCCTACAGGGACATACACCTTTCTAATGTACTACTTGGAGGGTATCGCCCAACCTTTCAGGCCATTCTGGATCTCTGTGAAGAGCAGGGCCTCACTTCGTTCCGGGTTCTGGATGTGGGATGCGGAGAAGGATCCATGTTGCGATATCTAGCTGCGCGATTTCGTAGAAAAGGGTACGATGTTCATTTCCTGGGCCTGGACCTTAACACCCAGGCCATCAATTTGGGCAAACAGCAATCTTCTTTATTTCCGGAGATCGAGTTCCTGGAAGGAGATTTCCTTGATAAATCCATCTCAGTACCCAACTGCGAGTTCGTTATAAGCACGCTGACCCTGCACCATTTTAAAGATGCGGAGATACCGGCTTTTCTGAGTCGATGTCTTTCCATCGCCTCGATCGCTGTTATAATCAATGATTTGCAGAGAAGTGCCTGGGCCTACCGGCTGTTTAAAATATTTAGTACGGTCTTTATCCGATCTGGGATAGCAAAAAAAGACGGGCTGATGTCTATAAGAAAAGGCTTTACCAGAAAGAACCTGGAGGAATTTTCCAATGGTACAAAAATGGGCAGTCATGTTATTTCATGGAAATGGGCTTTCCGCTATGTATGGCTTCTTCGTCCACAACGACTAAACCCGCTATGACAGATACCCGAATCCATACCGTGGTCAAGCAGCTTCCGGAATACAGCCGGGATACCAGAGAGATATTGCCTTTTGTATCCGACTGGCTGGCCGATCAGGACGATCGATTTAAACGGAAGGTCCTGAAGATCTTCGAAGGAGCAGCCGTTGATAAACGCTACGGCATCATGGATATTGAAGAGGTCTTTAAACCAACATCCTTCGAGGAAAAGAATGCCATCTACGTCAGGGAAATAAAGAAACTTGGAGAACAAGTTTTGGAAAAAGCCCTTGAAAAGAGCGGTTGGGAAGCTGATAGTTTGGACTATATCATTACGGTGAGCTGCACAGGGATCATGATCCCTTCACTGGATGCCTACCTGGTAAACGCACTAAATTTGCGTCGCGATATTGTCAGGCTGCCCGTAACCAAAATGGGCTGCGCTGCCGGGGTCTCCGGATTAATTTATGCCAGTAACTTCCTGAAAGCCCATCCGGGTAAAAGGGCAGCGGTTATAGCAGTGGAAAGCCCCACAGCCACCTTTCAGCACAACGACTATTCCATGGCCAATATGGTAAGTGCAGCCATTTTTGGGGACGGAGCCTCATGTGCCTTACTTAGTTCGGAGATGGACGGTGCCGGGCCCCGGATCCTGGGTGAGGAAATGTATCACTTTAGGGACGCCACTCATTTAATGGGATTTGACCTTACTAATACGGGATTAAAAATGATCCTGGATCCGGCCGTTCCGGAAACCATTGCAGAACATTTCCCGCGGATCATCTATCCTTTTCTTGAAAAATATGGATCTTCCATAGAAAAAGTTAAGCACCTGATTTTCCACCCCGGAGGAAAGAAAATAGTACAGACGGTGGAACAACTTTTTGGCGAGATGGGTAAAAAGATTGACGATACCAGCGAAACGCTAAGATTATATGGTAACATGAGCAGTGCAACCGTACTTTACGTACTGGAACGCTTTATGGAAAAAGAGATCCCGAGGGGAGATCAGGGTCTGATCCTGAGCTTTGGCCCGGGTTTCTCTGCTCAAAGAGTTCTGTTGGAATGGTAAATCATCTAAGATAATATGAGCAGACAAGATCATCGCGGTCCGAAGACTCAATTGTGGGCCATCATCCTGGGTGGAAGTAAAGGTCTTGGGCTGGCATCGGCAGTGAAACTCGCCGAAGCGGGATACGGTATTATAGTCATTCACAGGGATAGACAGATGGATATGCCTCAGATTGATGAAGATTTTACTCAGATAGAACAGGCTGCTGCGGCATTTAAGAGTTTTAATGCGGATGCTGTGAATTCAGAAAGCAGGGATAAGGTTTTGGAAGAGATCTCATCATTCCTTCCTGAAGGGGAAAAAATTAAGGTGTTGATCCACAGCATTGCCAAGGGTCATCTGAAACCTATGAATGCGGATAAAAAGGGAGCGCTAAGCGGTGAAGATATCAGGTTGACCATACAGGCCATGGCTGTGAGCCTTTACGACTGGACACGGGCCCTTTTTCATAGGGATTTGTTTGCCACGGATGCACGGGTTATTGCATTTACAAGCGAAGGAAGTTCCAGGGCCCTGCCTTATTATGCGGCAGTTTCGGCTGCCAAGGCAGCACTGGAAGCCCTCATGCGCAGTATAGCTCTTGAATTTGCACCAGCAGGTATTAAAGCGAATTGTATCCAGGCCGGGGTAACAGATACGGCGTCTTTGAATCTCATACCCAACAGCGACCGAATCAAGGACGCAGCGAAACGAAGAAATCCGCATGGCCGTTTAACGCTTCCCGAAGACGTAGCCAATGTAGTGTTGCTGCTTTGCAGTGAGGAAGCAAAGTGGATCACAGGTTGTACAATTAAAGCAGATGGAGGCGAAAGCCTGATGTAGATGATGAAATTAGAGACAATCCTGGAACATCTTCCCTATTCCCATCCATTCCTTTTTGTGGACCAATTGTTGGAGGTAAGCAACGATGGGGTCAGGGGCACTTACACATTTTCTGAAGATCATGGGTTCTATGCGGGACACTTCAAAGATCATCCAGTTACCCCTGGGGCTATCTTAACGGAATGCTGCGCCCAGATAGGACTGGTCTGCCTGGGTATCTATCTCATGGACGGCAGGATCAAGGATGCAAAAGTAGCTATGAGCAGTAGCGAAATGGAATTCTACCAACCGGTATTTCCCGGGGAACGGGTGGAAGTCATCTCCGAAAAAATATACTTCCGTTTTGGTAAACTCAAGTGCAAAGTTAAAATGTACAACCGCCACGGCAAGCTGATCTGCAAAGGATTAATTTCCGGGATGATAAATCGAATGACGGATGGGTAAGAGGGTGGTCATTACCGGACTGGGCATCTGTGCTCCCAATAGTAGCCAGCTTGCAGACTTTGGGAATGCTCTGAGCGAAGGCAGGAGCGGTATCCGTTTTATCCCTGAATTGAAGGAACTAAATTTTGGTTGTCAAATTGCTGGTTATCCAATACTTGAGCAAAATCAAATAAATAAATACTTTACACCATTACAGCTAAGGGGTTTAAAGGCAAACGGACTGATCTACGGGGTCATTGCCGGAAAGGATGCGTGGCTGGATGCCGGCTTGAATATTGAAACGGATCAGGAACCCGACTATGATAGCGG
>JBPEXP010000234.1:0-12194 GCA_052031475.1 Flavobacteriaceae bacterium
AGCCGTGAGGGAATATTCTTGGTCAGTACCGAATCAAATCTTTTCTTTTTCCAACCTGACACCAGGTCGTAATCCTCTTCTACGATCAATTTGTAGAGTTCCGGGATCTCCTCAGGATTATCCTGAAGGTCTGCATCCATAGTGATGACCACATCACCCTTTGCCGCTTGAAATCCTGCATGCAGCGCCTGGGACTTGCCGAAATTTTTTAGAAAGCGTATGGCCTTTACCTGCGGATTCCGGGATGCGAGATCTTCGATGATCTGCCAGGAGCTATCACTACTGCCGTCATCAATGAAGAGGATCTCGTACAAAAAATGATTGGATTGCATCACTTGAGCAATCCAATCATGCAGTTCCTTTAGTGATTCTTCCTCGTTGAGTAAAGGAATTACTATGGATAAATTCATCGGTGGTTCAAACTGTTTCCACCCAAAAGTACAATTTTTAGCTATTAATAGGCCGGTTTTGACTTCTTGAGGATCAGTCCTCCTATCAATCCAATGACCAGTCCAAGGATGATGTTAAAAATGAGAATAAAAGGATATGATATCCAGAAATAATTGATCGTACCGTCATATTGTTGCTCAATTTGAGCGGCTGTCATCTGGCCATCCGCCTCCGCAGCTGCCTTTTGAGCTTCCGCTACTTTAACGGCAAAATCAGGATCCATAACATTGGCAAGCACCATGGTGTAAATGATGGCGATGATACCTGAGATCAGGGCAATGCCTGCCCCCAGCTTTAAGGCTTGTCCCAAAGCAAGAAAGCCGTTATTGGCCTTTCGGAAACTGTAGATACCCCAGATGATGACCGCTACCATGATGACAATGCTGATAACGGTGTTGGCGGGATCGCGAGAATAATGGGCATCCATGCTGTAAAGCATAATGCCGAAAACGACGCTTATAATCCCCAGAATAAGGCCGTAATTAAGGGAAAACTTCCCGATTTTTGGTTGATTTTCTTCCATGATTTCTGTCTTTAAGTTTGTATTCAATTAGTGGATTTAGCTGGTTATTTGTTACAGACTAAAGATACTTTTTTTAAGAATTCTTTTTTATTCTTTTAGATTGTAGAATGTTAGAAAATTAATTAAATTTGCAGCCGCTAAAATCCAGAAAAGCAGTAATGAAAAAAGATATTCACCCAAAGAACTATAGGTTAGTCGCATTTAAGGACATGTCTAATGACGACGTATTTATAACCAAATCTGCGGCTGAGACCAAGGAGACTATCACAGTAGACGGGGTAGAATATCCTTTGGTAAAGCTGGAAATATCAAGAACTTCTCATCCATACTATACCGGGAAGGCCAAATTGGTTGATACTGCCGGTAGGATCGACAAGTTTAAAAGCAAGTACGGAAAATTCAAGAAAGATAAGTCTGCAGCCGAGACGCCTGCCGCCGAAGCAAGCGCTCAGGAAGAGTAATCAAGCAGCTTAGCAAATCATACTTACGCCTCCGCCTAACAACGGGGGCGTTATTTTTTTAATTTTATCAAAAAAATCAGAATGAACTATATTCTGTACGACGGTGAAGTGAGGGAATCTCTTTTACCTTTTACCTTTACCAGGCCCGTGGCAGACATCCGAATAGGAATTCTTACCATAAGGGAAAAGTGGTCTAAATACCTGGATACTGAGATCAGCACCAAAACAGCCCCCTACCTGAGCAAAAAATATCCGCTCAAAACAGCATCGGAGAATTTACTCATAAATGCTTCTTTTCTTCCTTCTGCACAAATGGTTAAACAATTGAAAAACCTAAAATCGGGCGAGGTATTAATGCAGGGGGATGAGACCGTGGCCTATTTTAGCGCAGAACCCGAAGCAGAGCCTGATTTAGCTGGGGCTACCGCGGTTCAATTGGAAGCCTCCTCACTCCGGGTAAAAAATACCTGGGATATATTTTCCAAGAACGGCCAGGCCATAGCTGAAGATTTTGCCCTGATTACCAAAGGCAGGAAAAGCCAGCCGATTTCCAATACAAACCGACTGATAGCCCCGGAAAATATTTTCCTGGAAAAGGGCGCCAAGGTAGAGCACAGTATCCTGAATGCCTCGCAGGGACCCATCTACCTGGCAGAAAATTCGGAGATCATGGAAGGAAACATGATCAGGGGCGCATTTGCTCTCTGTGAAAGCGCCGTGGTTAAGATGGGGGCAAAAATTTACGGCCCTACTACAGTAGGACCTCATGGTAAGGTTTGTGGAGAGATCAATAATTCGGTCATTTTTGGCTACTCGAGCAAGGGCCACGACGGATATCTGGGTAATTCAGTACTGGGTGAATGGTGCAACATCGGGGCAGATTCCAATAATTCCAATCTTAAGAACAACTATGCCAAGGTGAGGATGTGGAATTATGCCACCGAGAGCTTTGAACAAACGGGACTGCAATTCTGCGGTCTGATGATGGGAGACCACAGTAAAACGGCCATCAACACGATGTTCAATACCGGCACGGTCATAGGCGTGAATGCCAACATTTATACTCCGGGCTTTCCCCGCAACTTTGTACCGAGCTTCAGCTGGGGTGGATCATCCGGGTTCTCAACATATTATCCGAAAAAGGCCTTTGACACAGCTAAAGTAATGATGGCCAGGCGAGGAGTTGAGTTTACCGACTTGGATGCGGAAATTCTCAATCACGTATTTGAGATCACTAAAAAGTGGCGCAATTACCAGCGATAGTTTAATTGACCCTTAAGCTCTAGCACCCTTCTTTCCAAAAGTTGGTATATTTGCAGACTTTTTACAGCTTTCCATGACTATGAGAAAACGGGTCGCATTTCACACACTTGGCTGCAAACTGAACTTTTCGGAAACTTCCACCATTGCCAGAAAATTTGACGATGAGGGTTACGAACGCGTTGGGTTTGACAGCTACGCAGACCTGTATGTAATCAATACCTGTTCTGTGACCGAAAATGCGGATCGGGAATTTAAAACCCATGTTCGCAAAGCCCTTAAGATCAATCCGGATGCTTTTGTAGCCGCTATCGGTTGCTATGCCCAATTAAAACCTGAAGAGTTGGCTGCCGTAGATGGCGTAGACCTTGTTTTGGGGGCCACCGAGAAGTTCAATATTCTGAGTTTCCTCAATGATCTGACGAAGCAGGAGCACGGGCAAATTCATTCCTGTGAGATAGAACAAGCCGATTTCTATGTGTCCGGTTACGCTTTGGGCGACAGAACCAGGGCTTTTCTCAAGGTCCAGGACGGTTGCGACTATAAATGTAGTTTCTGCACAATTCCTCGAGCCAGGGGAATTTCGCGCAGCGATACCTTAAAAAATGTTTTGAAAAACGCCGCTGAGATTGCAGAAAAAGGTATCAGGGAAATAGTACTTACCGGTGTCAACATCGGCGACTACGGAAAAGGTGAATTCGGCGATAAAAAACACGAACACACTTTCCCGGATCTTGTAGAAGCCCTTGATGAGGTGGAGGGTATTGAACGTATCAGGATATCTTCCATTGAACCCAATCTATTGGACGACAGGATTATCGAAATGGTAGCCTCCAGTGATACTTTTGTACCTCATTTCCACATCCCTCTTCAAAGCGGCAGTGACAGGATCCTCAAAAAAATGAGGCGCAGATATCTCAGTGGGCTTTACAGGCAGAAGGTAGAGCGCATCAGGGAGGTTATGCCCCATGCATGTATCGGAGTGGATGTTATCGTTGGCTTTCCCGGTGAAACTGAAGAGGATTTCTTAAATACTTACCGATTCCTCAATGAGTTGGACATTTCCTACCTGCATGTCTTCACTTATTCTGAAAGGGACCATACCCCGGCGGCCGAAATGGAGAACCCGGTTCCTATGGCCATCAGGAAAAAAAGGAGCAAGATGCTCAGAGGCCTTTCTGCCAAGAAAAAGCAGGCATTTTACAGACAACACCTGGGAAGTACCCGTCCGGTCTTGTTTGAATCGGAAAACAGGAAAGGGTATATGTACGGGTTTACCGATAATTACATCAGAGTGAGGGCACCCTGGAATCCTGAATTGAGCAATCAAATAATGGAAGTAGAACTTGATCAAATAGACGAAGCGGGTTTCGTACGATACAGGGAAACGGCTTTCCAGGCCGTAAACCAATAAAAAAACCCGGAGCATTTCCGGGTTCCTGATAAGATTTTCATTTAGCTTCAGAGTAAGTCCCTATAAAACTATATTCTTATTCCCACTGGAAGCATTTCCTTATACTGCCTGTTCTTCCTTAAGAATCCGGCGATCTGCGGGCTGGTTGGGACCACCCTCAAATTCTGCTGCTGGATGTGGTGTAATACACCTTTAATGAATTCTTCTTTAAATCCATCCTTGGAAATTTCTTCTGGGATAACCAATTTGGTAAGAAATACTTTGCGTTCTTGGGAAGAGTACTCAATTTTGGCCAAATGCCCGTCAACCCTAGTTTCAAATTGTCGTAAGAAACTATTGTCTTTTATGATTACTTCGCTCATATAGTTTGAATTTAGTGTGGTTTCAGATGAAAAAATTACGATGATATCTTAATCGTAATTTTAAAAAAAGTTAACCCAGAGTTGTTAATTTTGGCCTGCCCTGGATAGGCACAAACAGAGTACAAAAGTAGCAAAAAAAATGCTAACTTCCTAGAAATAACCATACTTAAGCTCGCATGCAGGACACAAAAATACACGTTTATTTCATGCCGGGCATGGCTGCCAATTCCTCGATTTTTGAAAATATCCGCTTAGATGAAGATCGGTTTCAAATGCATTTTCTCGAATGGTTTGTGCCCGATAAGGGAATGAGTTTCAGAGCGTATGCAGAAGCAATGTGTTCCAGGATCAAGCATGATTCTCCGGTACTGATCGGGGTTTCTTTTGGAGGTATGCTGGTTCAGGAAATGGCAAAAATTATTGAGGTGCGTAAGATCATCATTATCTCCAGTGTGAAATTTAAGAGGGAGCTGCCTAAAAGATTGATCTTTGCCAAATACACAAAAATTCACAGGCTATTACCTACCGGGCTGGTTAATAATGTAGAACTCCTGGCAAAATACGCCTTTGGGGAAACCGTAACCAAAAGACTTGAGTTATACGAAGAATATCTCTCTATAAGAGACAAATATTATCTGGATTGGGCCATAGACAAGATCGTCCATTGGGACCAGAATAGTTGCGACCCTTCAGTGGTTCATATTCACGGCGACAAAGACGCGGTATTTCCCATACAGTACATCAATGATTGCAAGGTGGTAAAAGGTGGCACGCATACCATGATCCTTCATCGATTCCGGTGGTTTAACCAACACCTGCCCACAATTATTTTGGAGGATGGGAGTTCTATTTAATAACTTTGATTAAACAAATACCAAATTGAAATGGGGCTAATCAAGAAAATTTTGATGATGTTAGGGGTACTCGTAGTGATCAGTACCCTAATTTTTGCTGTACAGCGAACACCTGACCTGGACGGTGTGGAGATGACGGATCCTATTAAGGACGGAGAAAAGAACGTGGCCCAGGGATATACGATCTCGGCCATCGATATCCCGGATGATCTCAACTTCGCCGGCGAGAAGGTTCCACAGGATGATCCGGAGATCATGGAACGTGTAGATCGCGAATTCCTGGTAAATACCTACTGGCAGTCCAATGCCCTTTTGCTGATGAAGCGGTCTCATAAATACTTTCCTATTATAGAACCTATATTGGCCAAGAACGGAGTTCCTGACGACTTCAAATATTTGGCGGTTGCTGAGAGCGGTTTGCAGAATGTAGTCTCTCCTGCAGGGGCAACAGGATTTTGGCAGATCATGAAAAACACCGGAAAAGAATACGGCCTTGAGGTGAACAGTAATGTAGATGAGCGTTATCACCTTGAAAAGTCGACCGAAGTGGCATGTCAGTACTTAAAGAAGTACAAGGAAAAATACGGCAGCTGGACGCTGGCCGCAGCAGCGTACAATGCTGGTCCTGCCGCCATCAGCAGGTATATGGATATACAACAGGTAGATGATTATTACGATCTGTTATTGGGAGAAGAAACCGGACGCTATGTATTCAGGATCATGGCCATCAAGGAGATCCTGAGCAATCCTGAGAAGTACGGTTTTATTATTGAATCCGAGGACCTGTATTCGGCTGTCCCCACTTTTAATGTAGAGGTGGATGAGCCCGTGAACAACTTTGCTGATTTTGCCGGACAATACGGTATCAACTATAAGATCTTAAAATGGCACAATCCCTGGTTAAGGGAACCGCATCTTAACAATGCCTCAGGTAAGAAATATATCATTCAGATCCCCAACAAAGGCCATTACAGTATGGGGAGATAGGGCTTAGATACGCTTCATCTGCTGCTGCATCATCCTGATCTGCTCAGTAAGCATATTGTTCTTATCCAATTTCTTGGCCTCCTGCAACAGGGTGGTAGCCTCTCTTTTTCGGCGCTTCTGCATGGCAATACCTGCAAGACTGAGTTTGGCCATGGCTACGTCATAGTCCATATTCAGGCCCAGCTTTAGTGCGTTTTTGAAATATTTTTCGGCCTGGGTGAGATTCTTTTGAGAATATATGATACCATACAGATAATTGTAATAGCCTTGTTGCTTGCGGGTTAGGGCTGCTTCGGGATTCCTGATCTTTTCAAGCCATTTCTGCGTACCCTCCAGATCCTGTTTCCGCATTCTCAGGAAGGCGAGCAATATGAGCTCGTTTCGAAAATAAAGAAAAATAAAAACGAGGGAGAGGAATATGAGAGCTATACCATTACCGATATAGCCTTCGGCAAATTGATATCCGGCATAGGCAAGGATGAGTCCGGCTAAAACTATTTTGATGTACTTATTGAACATGATAGTCCTCAATTAATTTGTAGGTGGTTTTCGATCTAACTGTCGTGGGTATTTCCAAACTGCCTGTCAGGGTGGTTACCGTTTTACCTTCCGAACTTCCTTCTACAGACATGTCTTTGGGCAATCCGGAATTGCTGTATGCGCTGATCGTGGTCTGCTGGGTGCCGTTAAGCAGCATCTGTGTGCCGTTTTCGTCTACATTCATTACGATCTCTGCGGTACCTTTGATCAGGTTCACCGAATCGGATGCCTTCTCCAGCAGCCAGGAATTCTTTGCAGATAATTTTCCGCTGTATTCATTGGTCCATTCACTGGGCTGACTTTCGTCCTGGTCCGGATAGAAATACGTCATTTGCTCAAAGCTATTCGACAAGGCTTCAGACCCAAATTCTGTTCTAAGGGATTGGGCTAGTGTTTCTTTGGCAATGGAATCGGTAAGACCCGAAGCTTCTGTCATTTTTACGATCAGGCTGTCTACGCCGCGGATACTGCTCACTTTTCCACTTTTTTTAAGGGAGATGGTCAGCGGCACATGGAGGAGGCTGTGGAATATCTGGGACTGCACATCACCTTCGATCAATTCACGGGCACTCACCTTCATTATTTCACCCTGCATATTAGAATTTATGCGCATACCCAGATCCAGAAAGGTCATAATAAGCTCATAGCCCTCATCCGAAACTGTGGCCACATTAAATTCCATTACGCCGTTTATGTTGTTCTCCATTTCGTGACTCTGCCCGTCAAAGTCCTGGGTAATATACTGTTCAGCTACCTGCTCAATGACAAAACGATCCCCTTTTTTAAGGGTGTACTGAAGCGATGTCTGGCCCTTCAGAATGAAGCCGAAGAGCATAAAAAACAGGCAAAAAAAGTATCTAGACATAGGAGTGGGGTCGGGTGTTTTTCAGATGCGGCAAAAGTAATAAATCTATTCGAATTATTTTTTGATTCAATTTGGCAAAGCAAAAACTCTTTGTATATTTGCCCCCGGATTTTACAGGCCTATTTTTAAACATCGATCGTAAAATTTTTTCGGAATGAAAAGAACATTTCAGCCATCAAAGAGAAAAAGGAGAAACAAGCACGGATTCAGGGAGCGCATGGCATCTGTAAATGGTAGAAAGGTGTTGGCCAGAAGAAGGGCAAAAGGAAGAAAGAAGTTAAGTGTAAGCTCAGAGCCCCGACACAAAAAATAATGAGTTTGATTCTAAGAAATAAAACAGGTGTTACTTTTACTGAGTAACACCTTTTTTTTATGTGTTCACCCCAAAAATCAATAAAATAGCATGCCGAAAAGGAAAGATTTAAACACGGTTCTCATTATCGGATCTGGTCCGATCATTATCGGTCAGGCCTGCGAATTTGATTATTCCGGTTCACAATCCCTCAGATCCCTAAAAGAAGACGGGATCAAGACTATCCTCATCAACAGCAATCCTGCGACCATCATGACAGATCCGGCCATGGCCGATCATGTCTATTTATGGCCGCTGACCACCAAATCGATAGTGGAAATCCTTAAACGCCATCCGGAAATTGACGCGGTACTTCCTACCATGGGTGGGCAAACGGCATTAAATCTTTGCATTGAAGCTGATGATAAGGGAATCTGGGAAGACTTCGGCGTGGAATTGATCGGGGTAGACATCGGGGCTATCAACATCACTGAAGACCGGGAACAATTCCGTGAACTGATGATGAAGATCGGCATAGGTATGCCTCCGCAGGCATCGGCTACGTCTTTTCTGGAGGGAAAGGAGATCGCACAGGAATTTGGTTTTCCCCTGGTGATCAGGGCATCCTATACCCTCGGAGGCGCTGGCGCATCCATTGTACACGATCCCAAAGATTTTGACGAACTATTGAGCAGGGGCCTCGAGGTATCACCTATCCACGAGGTGATGATCGACAAAGCCCTGATCGGCTGGAAAGAATTTGAGCTCGAGTTGCTGCGCGACAAGAATGACAATGTAGTTATCATCTGTACCATAGAGAATATGGATCCGATGGGTATCCATACAGGGGATTCCATTACCGTGGCACCGGCCATGACCCTCTCAGACAGCACTTACCAGCGCATGAGGGATATGGCGATCAAAATGATGAGGAACATCGGCGACTTTGCAGGTGGGTGTAACGTGCAGTTTGCAGTAAGCCCTGATGAGAAGGAAGATATCATCGCTATTGAGATCAACCCCAGGGTAAGCCGTTCTTCGGCCCTGGCTTCCAAAGCCACCGGATACCCCATTGCCAAGGTAGCGACCAAGTTGGCCATGGGTTATACCCTGGATGAATTGGATAACCAGATCACCAAATCCACATCGGCCCTCTTTGAACCTACCCTTGATTATGTGATTGTAAAAATACCGCGATGGAACTTCGATAAGTTTGAAGGCTCAGACAGGACCCTCGGACTGCAGATGAAATCAGTAGGTGAGGTGATGGGCATTGGCAGATCTTTCCAGGAAGCCCTGCACAAAGCCACACAATCACTGGAGATCAAACGCAACGGCCTGGGTGCTGACGGCAAAGGCTATAAGAATTACGAAAAGATCATCAATAAGCTTACCATCCCCAGCTGGGACCGTGTATTTGTCATCTATGACGCTATTCAGCTGGGTATTCCCCTGAGTAGAATCCACGATATCACCAAAATTGATATGTGGTTCTTAAAACAATATGAGGAGTTGCATTACCTGGAAAAGGAAATATCCAAATACACTATTGAAAGCCTGCCTAAGGGCCTTCTGCTGGAAGGAAAACAGAAAGGTTTTGCCGACAGGCAGATCGCCCATATGCTCGACTGCTATGAATCTGAGGTCCATAAAAAGAGGATGGAGCTCGAAATCCACCGGGTATACAAACTGGTTGATACCTGTGCTGCTGAGTTTGAGGCCCTGACGCCTTACTACTATTCGACCTTTGAAGAAGAAATAGAAACGGCAGACGGCAAGCGGTATGTGGCCAATGACAGCGTGGTCACAGACCGCAAGAAAATTGTCGTGCTGGGTTCAGGCCCTAACAGGATTGGCCAGGGTATTGAATTTGATTACTGCTGCGTACACGGTGTGCTTGCAGCGGCAGAATGCGGTTACGAAACCATTATGATCAACTGTAACCCCGAGACCGTAAGTACGGATTTTGATACGGCCCATAAGCTCTACTTTGAACCTGTTTTCTGGGAGCATATTTACGACATCATCCGTCATGAAAAGCCCGAAGGCGTTATCGTGCAGCTGGGTGGGCAAACCGCGCTCAAGCTGGCTGAAAAACTAGATAAGTACGGGATCAAGATCATGGGGACCAGTTTTAAATCCCTGGACCTTGCAGAAGACCGCGGGAGTTTCTCCAGGTTACTAAAAGAGCACGATATTCCTTATCCGCCTTTCGGAGTAGCTGAGAGTGCCGATGAAGCCCTTGATTTAGCCAAGGAGCTCAAATTTCCCCTTCTTGTAAGGCCTTCTTATGTTCTGGGTGGCCAGGGGATGAAGATCGTCATTAACGAGACCGAGCTGGAAGAGCACGTTGTGGACTTATTGAGAAAGATACCCAACAACAAATTATTGCTCGACCATTATCTGGACGGGGCCATTGAGGCTGAGGCAGATGCCATCTGCGACGGCAAGGATATCTACATCATAGGCATTATGGAGCATATAGAACCCTGCGGTATCCACTCCGGGGATTCTAATGCTACTCTGCCTCCTTTTAATCTTGGCGAGTTTGTCATGCAGCAGATCAAAGATCATACAAAGACCATTGCTCTCGCTTTGAATACCGTGGGGCTCATCAACATACAATTTGCTATCAAAGACGATATGGTCTATGTGATCGAAGCCAATCCCAGGGCTTCGAGAACGGTACCCTTCATAGCCAAAGCTTACGGGGAACCTTATGTGAATTACGCTACCAAGATCATGTTGGGTGAAAAGAAATTAAAGGACTTTCGCTTTAACCCGAAACTGGAAGGATTTGCCATAAAGCAGCCCGTTTTCTCCTTTAATAAGTTTCCTAATGTAAATAAGAATCTCGGTCCGGAAATGAAGAGTACAGGAGAGAGTATCTTGTTTATAGACAGTTTGAAGGATGACGAGTTCTACGACCTTTACACCAGGCGCAAGATGTATCTGAGTAAATAATTCCTCAAGGGATTATTGAAGAAAAAGCTTAAAAAGTACGGCAACGTCTACTTCCTGAGCGATCTTTTTAAAAACAATGCGGGGTACTTCAATGTTGTGATCTTCAGGTCTTATGATAAAATTGGACTTTAGATAGATCTGGTCCTTATTTTTTTCGATTTCAACTCTTGCCTTGAAAGGTCTTTCTACCCCGTGTATGGTCATACTACCGCTGATCTCCCGGCTCTCTTCGCCGGAACTGATTCTATCGAGATCCAGGTTTGTGATCGTCCCGCTAAAATAAGCTTTGGGAAACTTGTCAGACTCCATGTAGTTTTCGTTAAAGTGCTCCTGCATCAGTTTTCGTTTAAATTCGAAATCCCTGATAAGCATTACAGCGGCAAATTTCCCAGTATCCGCATCCAAAATGGCGTTCACTTCGTTATTTACCGCACGAATGTCCTCAAGAGGCGTAGAGGCATTAAAGTTGATCTCCCCTTTATCAGTCCTGTACTTATCCTGGGCTGTGGCCAACCCGAAAGCCAGACAAATTATTGATACGGTAAGTGCCAGGGATCTCATCATGGTGCTTTGTAGTAATTATCCAGCTCTTTTAGAAAACGAATAAAAAAGTAAATCTTTATAAAAGATGGAAAAAAATTAGAAAGGTTGCCATTTGAACTTTTTTTCCGGACTACTTCCCAAGATACTTCAGCTCAACGAGATATCTTTTTTATTCGTAAATTCAGTCATCGCAAAGAAAAGTGCAATTTGCACAGTTCATAAAAAAACAACCGCTATGAAAATGTACACTCTGATGGCACTATGCCTGCTACTTCCTGTGTTTTGTGCCGCCCAGGACGACTTATTGGATGAAATTGACAAAGAAGACAGTATTCGCATTAGCGACGCCGCATTTAAGGGCCAGAAAATTGTCAATTTTGAGTCCACTAAATTACTGAACCAAAGAGAGTTCTACTTTGTTATTTCCCACAGATTTGGCAGCATAAAAAATGGTTTTGATGATTTCTTCGGTTTGGATTTTGCCAACACGAGGATCCAGTTCATTTACGGCTTTACCGATGGATTCAATCTCAGCATTTCACGCCATAGCTTCAATAAAACCTATGAAATGTATGGCAAGTACCGGATTTTGCAGCAACAGGAAAATATACCTGTAACTGTGGTAGGCTTTACCCAGGGCGCCATCAACACCTTGCTGGACGAAGTTCTTATTCAGAGG
>JBPEXP010000235.1:0-5341 GCA_052031475.1 Flavobacteriaceae bacterium
CTGGCCACCGTGAATGGTCTTGCTGTTAAATTTCAGGGATTTATTGCTCATAAGCCGATATTTCGGCAAAGGTATCGCTAACTTTTTGAGTAAGCAACGAATTGGTAGATTTGCAATACCCAATACTACATCATGAATAGATCTATAATCGCCTTTGTTTTCACCTTTTTACTACTGGCCTGTGAAAAGGACAGTCAGCTTGCATTTGAGCACCAGGTATTTGATGGTGGTCCATGCACAGCATGTCCGAAGATCAGGATTGAGATCCCCAGGGCCCTCACAAAAAGAAAGATTGGGCAAACGATCAACAATGCGCTCACAGAAGAGGTGATTTCCCAGCTTGCTTACGAAGAGTACCAAAACGCTGCAACAATACCCTCGGCCATAGAATCATTTAAAAATGGCTATCGCGACCTCCAGCAGAAATTTCCGGAAGAGTACGCTCCCTGGGAAGCTACCATCCATGCTAAAGTAAGCTTTGAAAACAAGGATTTGATCAGTATTTCACTTACCTCATATATCTACACCGGCGGGGCACACGGATACGGCTCCACTCATCTCCTGAATTTCGATAAGGATTCGGGCAGGGAGCTTGAAACAGAGGAATTATTCAGCGATTGGGAGGGGTTTATGAAACTGGCAGAAAGTCAGTTCCGAACTCAGCATCAGATCGCTAAAGGGCAAGCTATTAACAGTACCGGATTCATGTTTGAATCCGATACGTTCTATCTGCCTGAAAATATTGGATATACAGAATACGGACTTATGTTGTTGTACAATCCATACGAAATAGCTTCTTACGCTGATGGGGTCATAGAATTGGAGTTGCCTTATAAAAAGGTTGAAAATATGCTGGTAGTTAGGCCCTGACTTAAAATACTGAATGCCCCAGGGCTTTTAGCTGGGAGAGGATGACACCCAGATGCAGCCCTTCGTGAAAATTGTTGAAATTGATAGCATCTTCCACTGAGCTTATGGTTACTTTGGTACTGGTTGTGTACTCTTCATATTTTTTAAATATCCCTGAAAAATAATCTTCCTTCGCCTGCTCTGAGGTATCGATCAGCAGGGATGACAATGTGTCTATTTCTGCCGGGGTCACATTTTCCGAGGGAAAAGTGCCCTTTTTATAGGTGTCGACAAATTGTTCATCAGCCCGGCACTCCAAACCGCTAAATCGATACAATAGTATTTGCTGTATAGCAACTGTATGTGCCATATTCCACCATATATTATTTCTATAACCTTCCGGGATCTGAGCCAGGACGCCAAGGGGTGTTCTTGTAAGTATCGAGCGGAGTACTTTGCGATTTTGCAAGTTTATGTTGAATTGCTTTTCCATGGAAACGGCTGTCTTAGCTTCTTAAAATTCCGAATCGTAAAAATAAGGTTTTGGCATAAAAAGATTTATTTTAACAACTTCAAATTTTCATGTGTTGAAGAATAAAATATACTATCTCAGCAGCTGTGATACCTGCAAGAGGATACTCGGGGAATTGGGTCCCCTGGATGGGATTGAACTTATCGATATCAAAAGCAATCCAATAACGGAAGAGCAACTCAAAGTAATGGCTGGCATGGCCGGTAATTATGAAGCTTTGTTCAGCAGGCGAGCCCGACTTTACAAGGAACGCAATCTTGGGCAGAAGAACTTATCAGAAGAAGAATATAAGGAACTCATCCTGGAACATTATACTTTCCTTAAAAGACCTGTAATGGTTTTAAACGGTCAAATCTATATTGGGAATTCAGCTAAAGCAGTCGCTGCCGCCAAAGAAGCCCTCCGGTCTTGAGTAAACGCAGCCTTGCCATATTAGCGGCCCTTGGGGCTACCACCATATACGGCCTCAACCATACCATTGCTAAGGGGGTTATGCCGGTCTACATCAAGCCTTTTGGATTTATCATGCTGAGGGTTATAGGCGCTTGCATCTTATTTTGGGCTTTTTCCCTCCTGGGGCCTAAAGAGAAGGTAGAGCGTTCAGATTGGGGTAGATTTCTGATCTGCGCCCTTTTTGGAATGGTGATCAATATGCTGGCGTTCTTTAAGGGTCTTGACCTTTCTACGCCTATTAACAGTGCGGTCTTGATAACTACCACGCCCATTATTGTGGTCGTGCTGTCTGTTTTCCTGATCAAGGAAAAAGTCAGGGTCTCAAGAGGCTTTGGAATTATCTCCGGATTAATCGGAGCATTGATCCTTGTTCTCTACGGCCAGGAGGTTAGGGCCGATGCACCTAATATTCCACTGGGTAACACTCTCTTTCTTGTGAATGCCACATCGTTTGCCCTTTATCTGATCCTGGCAAAGAAGTTGGTAGAAAAGTATCATGTCTTTACATTAATGAAGTGGTTGTTCCTTATGGGTGTTATTATAAACATCCCGGTTGCCCTTCCGGAATTCCTTGAGGTAGACTGGCTCCTTCTCCCGTTTGAAGCCATTTGGAAGATGGTATTCGTAGTAGTAGGAACCACCTTTTTTGCCTATTTGTTCAATGTATTTGCGCTGACCCAACTCAAGGCCAGCACGGTAAGTTCTTTTATCTACCTGCAACCGGTTATTGCCATCATCTTCGCAGTAGTTACGGGCAAGGATCATCTTACTGCCATTAAGATCGGAGCGGCATTGCTGGTATTGTTAGGAGTCTACCTGGTTAGTCGCCGGCAGATTCCAGATCCAGAGGTTTCTTAGCGTATTTTCTGGTATCTTCTTTGGTCAGCACCCTGAAATCATTAGCTTTTTCTGCCTGGTTAAACCTTTCCAGCAGTTCAGGTGCCAGTGCTGTTAATTTTCTTGTGACCAGGCTGATCCATCCACCCATCATCTCGCATCGGGCTATATTCCTTCCTTTGTGATCGTAGAAATTATGGTGAAACTCGAAGAACATGCCGTCCTCGCTGAGCCCTTTAACTTCCAGGGATACTCTTACAGGCGGGCCGGGCAGCACTTCCCTGAAATAGTAGATGTGTTCGTAAAAAACCACCGGACCTATCTGGTGTTTAGCCATACTGGCGTGGTCAAATCCCAATTCTATAAGTCGGGACATGCGCGTATGGCTCATATAGTTGACATATGCCGAATTGGCCAGGTGCCTGTTGGCGTCCAGGTCGTTCCATCTGACTTGAAATTCTTTTAGATACATCGAAATATTTTTTGTTTTTATTATGCACGCATAAGAAATTCAAAAATACTACCTATTTTTAGGATCGCAAAGATTTTGATATGTATAAAAAACCGCCATTTATTAAAGACCTCAGCCTGCCTGTTATCGCAGCCCCTATGTTTTTGATCTCGGGACCCCAATTAGTCATAGAAGCCTGCAAAAATGGAATTGTAGGGAGTTTTCCTGCGCTCAATCAAAGGAGCAGCGAAGGATTTGAGCAATGGCTGATCGAGATAAAAGAAGCCCTGGAAGAATATGAACAGAGCAGTGGCAAGAAGGCCGCCCCATATGGGGTAAATCTGATTGTACATCCCACTAATCCCAGGCTTGAGGCAGATCTCAAGCTTTGCATCAAACATCGGGTACCTATTGTGATCACTTCGCTGGGGGCTGTTTCACAGGTAGTGGATGCTGTGCATAGTTACGGTGGACTGGTTTTTCACGATGTGATCAAAAAGCGGCATGCTGAGAAAGCAGCCGGGGCCGGTGTAGATGGTCTTATCCTGGTTTCTGCCGGGGCAGGAGGCCACGCAGGGACGATCAACCCGATGACCCTGGTGGCAGAGGTTAAAAAATTCTACGATAAGGTCATTATACTGTCGGGCTGCATCAGCAATGGTCGAGACGTAGCATCCGCCATGCAAATGGGTGCCGATCTGGCCTACATGGGTACCCGATTCATCAATACTGCTGAAAGTAAGGCTCCGGAACCCTACAGGCAAATGATCGTTGATGCTGGTGCCAGTGATGTGACCTACACGGCAGCCGTCTCGGGAGTACACGCCAACTTCCTCAGTGAAAGCCTGAAAGCTGCGGGCATTGCAGAAGAAGACCTTAAAAAAGACCACAAGATTGATTTTGGCTCCGAGCTGGATACTGAGGCAAAGGCCTGGAAGACCATTTGGTCTGCCGGGCAAGGTGTGGCGACCATAGAGGATGTACTTCCCATTAAGGATCTGGTTCAAAGGTTGGGAGAAGAATTCAGACAGGCTGTTGAAGAGCAATCAGCTTTGCTAAAGACCTACCCTAAGTAGATCATTTGTTGATTTGTTATTTGTTCATTGGAAGAATAGTTCAATACAGCGCTGGCAAATAAACGGATGACCAATGAACGAATGAACGTCCCATTCACCTCAATCATCCTTTCTCTCAGCCATGCGCTGCCAATTGTCCAACAGGTATTCTGAATCCTCTTTGGCTTGTTTAAGTCCAAGGGAAAGAAAATAACCGCTTATAAAGGCATTCTTAAACTCGTAATTGAAATCGAGTATAATCCGGGTCTGATCTTCACTGACCCGTTCCAATTTCCACAATCCGGACAATGATTTTAAAGGATATGGATAATCTTCCCTTTGTGTATTCACCTTAAAAGCAAAGGCTTCTCCCGGATTCCAAAGAGTACAGACCTCTTCCCAGCTATGGCCGGTGGGCGCGCTACACTCTCTTATCATACCAAGACCGCTTCCATCAACGATCTCTACATTGGAAATATTAGGAGCGGTTACTTCGTGATAATTGCCTACATCAGAAATAATGTCCCAAACTTTTTCTTTGGGTGCGTTCACCACCCGAGCCATTGAAAATTTTTGTTCGCCCTTGGCTTTTGGATACTGGATAAACCCATAGATCAATAAAATTGCTATAAGTAGGGCTAATAATGAAGCTGTAAATTTTAGCGTCTTACGTAGCATAAACATTCGATTTTAAGATTGACACGAATTAAAAGTATCAAAGAATCTAAGGCCTATGCAGAATTTAAGGGCTCGTTTAATTAAGTGAAACCTATTAAACTCATAATTGAGAATCTCCGATTCCATCTTTATTATAACCCTTCTTATTTTTACTGCATGAGTTCCGTAGAATCATATGCCTTTATAATCACTTTTATCTTGGGAGGTGTCGTTCTGATAGGCAGCTTCGTTATTGCGGTTATTCTTGGGAATAAGTCTCTGGGTGTGCCCAGATTTCTACTGGCCATTACGCTGCTCGGTCTGATCCAGCAACTAATTACCTACATGCTCTTCACCACTCA
Source organism: Flavobacteriaceae bacterium (assembly GCA_052031475.1). GTDB lineage: Bacteria > Bacteroidota > Bacteroidia > Flavobacteriales > Flavobacteriaceae > JAHEJJ01. The sequence goes on from JBPEXP010000235.1 coordinate 5,197, forward strand.
ATTGATCATTCAATGGCCTCATCTGCTGGGCCTGGGCTATCCCCTGATTTTTCTGGTTGGTCCCTGTTTCTATTTCTTTGTACGGTCTTACCGCAAACCGGAATTTCAATTTAAACTGATCCATCTATTCCACCTGCTACCCTTC
>JBPEXP010000236.1:0-2930 GCA_052031475.1 Flavobacteriaceae bacterium
CTGTGGCTACGGAGATAATAGCGCTGATCACAACGCATGCCCCTAAAAATATCGTGGGATTTAGAATTTGCAGACCGTAGTAGATCATGGCGGGTATAATGCCGCTAATGAGCCAGGTGCCGGCGAGGGCACCCACCATAAGCAGGATCAACAGCGCCCCGGTGGTAGATTTAACATTCTCCGCCACTTCGGTGAGCATTTGTTTGTAGCTTACCTTATTGAAAAATCCTACTACTGCAGCAACTGCCCCTCCAAGTAATAGAATGAATTGATTAGAGCCGTTAATGGCATCGTCCTTGAATACAAATACATTGTAGGCCAACATGGCTACCAGGGCAATAACAGGGATGAGTGCTTCCCAAATATTAAGTTCCCTATTCTCTACAATATTCTCGTTTTGCCTGTACTTATTGGTCTTTTTGTTGGGCATTCGTCTGGTTCAGTTTGCACGTAATATTACGACATTGCCAACGGTTGTGCAAACCTCTCAGCTCACTGCGATCCCATTTTTCTGAAGGATACCAAGGCGTATCATACACGACTTCATCGTGGTATAAGTCCTTTCAATATCGTCATCCAGTCCGATAGAGAAACGGATCAGACCGTCGCTAAGACCCATTTTTTGTTGTTCCTCCAGAGGGATCTCGGAAGACGTAGAAGTACCCGGGGCGCTAAAGAGAGTCTTATAAAATCCCAGACTCACTGCTAGATAACCCAGGTTTTTGTGCTGCATCAGCTCCATCAGGTTATTAGCCCTGCTAAGCGAACCAACATCCAGGGTCATGATACCTCCGAATCCGTATTCCGGGATCATCTGCTTTTTCATCAGTTCGTGGCCCGGATGGGAGGGAAGACCAGGATATACTACCCGTAAACCATCTTCTTCAAATCTCTGCGCCAGGTAAAGTGCATTTTCGCTGTGTTTAATCATCCTCAGATGGAGGGTTCGCATATTCTTTAAAATGGAGGATGCCCTCAAGCTGTCGAGCGTACTACCCATCAACATACCTGCACCCGTATTCACATCTTTTAGTGCCAGGCAGAATTCTTTAGAAGCGCAAATGGCACCGGCCACACAATCACTCGTGCCATTTATGAATTTAGTCAGGCTGTGAATAACAATATCCGCACCCAGCCTGGCAGGAGCTATAGACAAAGGAGAGAAAGTATTGTCTACCACCAGGGGAATATGATGTTTTCTGGCAATTTTAGCCAGAGCCCGTATATCAGCAATTTCAAGAAGTGGATTGCTGATAGTTTCGCAGTAGATCATCTTAGTTTCTTCGGTAATCGACAAAGCCACGGCTTCAAGATTGGTAATGTCTACAAAAGAAGTGCTGATATTAAATTTTTTGAGAAAATTTTTGAGTAAGGCATAGGTCCCGCCATATATCGTCCTGCTGCTGATTATGTGATCTCCCGCATTGCAAAGCTCCAATATAACTGCACTGATGGCACCCATGCCACTGGCCGTTACATTGGCATATTCAGTGCCCTCCAGAGCCGCCATGGCTTCACCCAGATATAGGTTTGAAGGGGATGAATGCCTGCTGTAGAGATAACAACCCTCTGTATTACCCTCAAAGGTGTCAAACATCGTCTTGGCCGATAGAAAGGTATAAGTGGAGGAATCTGAAATGGAAGGATTAACCCCACCGAATTCTCCAAAATTGTGAAGATCGAGAATACGATCTGAGGCTCGACTAGTATTCATATCATGATATTTTAGTCTACCAAATTATCTCATCTATGTAAAAACGTCAATGATAAATATCATTCTTGGAAAATAAAACTAAATTTACTTGGTTATATAGACAATATTACAATAAGTTCGTTCTTATCGGGACGGATTTAGAAAATTATTCGCGATGGAATTGGACCAGATCGACAAACAATTATTACAGCTGTTGCAACAGAACAGCAAAAAGACCACAAAAGAGTACGCACTGGCTCTGGGAATGTCTACCACGGCTGTATATGAACGCATTCGCAGACTTGAACGCACCGGTGTGATTAACGCCTACGTGGCACTGCTGGATAAGAAGAAGATCAACAAGTCTTTCCAGGTATTCTGCCACATCAAGCTTATTCAACACATAGAGACCAATGTGCACCAGTTTGAGCGGGAAGTCCTGAAATTGGAAGAGGTGGCAGAATGCTATCACATCAGCGGCGACTATGATTATATTCTAAAAGTACATGTGAGTGATATGGAGGCTTACCGGGATTTTATGGTCCGTAAATTAACGGCTATCAGTAATATCGGGAGTACCCAGAGTGCCTTTGTCATCAATGAAGTGAAATTCAGCACGGCCATAAGTCTGTAACTTTTATTATATGGCCTGAATCAGCTCTGGCGCCCTGTTCTGATCCTTATTATCAGGCTTTGCGCAACGCCAAAACATTCGTATTTTTGATCCTTCGATCATTATTATATTCTAACAATAGCTAAACCACCCAATATGTCTCAATATGATGTTGCCGTGATCGGTTCTGGTCCCGGAGGATATGTAGCTGCCATCAGATGTGCCCAACTCGGAATGAAAACTGCCATTATTGAAAAATACCCCACCCTGGGAGGCACCTGCCTAAATGTGGGTTGTATTCCGTCCAAGGCATTGCTCGATTCAAGTCACCATTATGAAGATGCCGTCAAACATTTTGAAGAACACGGCATAGAACTGGGAAGCGAGGTCAAGGTCAATCTGGAAAAAATGATTGCCAGAAAGCAGGCTGTTGTAGACCAGACCACCAAGGGCGTTCAGTTCCTGATGGATAAAAACAAGATCGATGTATATGAAGGCGTGGGCAGTTTTAAGGATGCCAATAAGATCAGCGTTCAAAAAGATAAGGCCAAAGAGCAGGTCATTGAAGCCAAGCACATCATCATCGCAACCGGGTCTAAACCGGCCAGCCTCCCCTTTATTGAG
>JBPEXP010000237.1:0-2268 GCA_052031475.1 Flavobacteriaceae bacterium
CTGATAAAAATGACCCGGGGAGGAAAACTGTCGAATCCACTTAAATGCACTGTAAAAGGAGTTTGATCCAAGCCTGTTTTCTTCAGTGATGCAAAGATTTCAGCTTCTGCATTGATCTCTCTGCGAAAGGGCATTTGCAGGGTGATATGCGCCGGGGATTTTAACGCATGTGCTGCCCCGAAGTTAGTTTTCAGCTCTTCTTTTAGAGATTTGACCCGTGCACGGAGCTTAGGGTCTGGTATCAATGCCAGGAAGTAAAGTTGTTTTTTATGTTGATGCGTTGATTTGATATGTGTTGATTCGAAGACCTGATATGCCTGTGACATTAAAATAAACAAATTACAAATGTTCAAATCAATGGTGGAAATAGTTTACTTATTGATTTGTCATTCGTTGCTCGCCCTTCGAAGCTTCAGCGCAGTAGGGATTCGAAGTCCTATTTATTCTTTTGCTCATCAAATAAAAAATAAACAAATGACGCATCAACGCATCAACATTTTAATCACCAGTCCTAGCTGCCCCAAATGGTACAGGTCATGATGTACGATGCCGATTATAGTAAAACTGTAGGGGTAGCTGCCGCCAAATTCCGGATCGTAGTAATTCTCCGTGAGAAAAGCATCATCCAATTCTTCTAATAATCGAATCAATGAATCAACACTATCAACATACTCTTGGTGTATTTTATCCCAACCCGTTGCTTTGAGTTTTTCCAGATCGGGCCAATCCTCATCGCTTGTTTCGGTAAGTACTCCCTTAGCCGTCTGAATTTTGGTAATAACATCCTTGCGCCACGCGGTTCCGTGTGAAATTAATTCGGCCACTGAATGAACCCCTGGTTGAGGTTGTACAAAGCATAAGCTCTCATCAAGATCCTGAAGCTTGATCTGATAGCTCTGCCCAAACCAATTTCTCCCGCGATGAATATTGAGGAACTGCCGGGATATTTCGCTTATCAGGATGTTCAATGCAATGAGTTTATGTGTTCATTCGTAATTTGTTGATTTGACGATCCTTTTTAACATTTGCTATACCTGACATCTGATCGTCATATCAACTCAAAACAAATAAACCGATCAACTTTCCTTCACACTTATCTGCTTGGATGGTCCATCTAAATGGGCCACGTCCATGCCTTCAAGCGAAGCCACCCTATGGGGTTCTACAGCATCATTGATGGCCTGTGCTCCAAAATCGAGGCCTGCAATGGTGCGCAGCGGTCTTTGTCCAGGTGGCAGATTGATCAGTGTTTCAAAAGTTTTTACCACGATCATAGGATCTGTCGGGGCCTCGGGATCTTCAAATAATGACATGACGTTATTCCCAAATCCTTCGTTAAACTCCGTCACATGATTGTAGGCCGAAGTTATTTCCTCGCTCGCGGCGGGTACCATATTCCCAAAGAAATTAGTTGAAAACGGACCGGGTTCTACGAGTACCACATCAATACCGTGGGGTGATAGTTCATAACGCATAGACTCACTCATTCCCTCTAAGCCCCATTTGCTTGCGTGATAGACGCCGAATCCGGGAAAGGCAAACCTGCCGGCAATTGAACTTACCATAATGATCAGGCCTGACTTTCTTTTTCGCATTCCGGGTAATACAGCTTTGGACACACGCAAAGGGCCAACGATATTAAGATCCAATTGGTCCAGACATTGCTGAGAGGAGAAAGCCTCTACGGCACCACCCCAGCCACCTCCGGCATTATTGATGAGGACGTCAATTTCCGGAAGTTGCTTGACGGCCATCCTAACGCTGGAATCAGAGACTACGTCAAGATCAACCACCTCAAGTTTTAGTCCTTTCACACTGCCAAAATCTTCCAGCTCCTTAGCCTTCTTAGCATTTTTCGTGCCTGCATTGCGCATGCTGGCAAAGACATGATGGCCTTTCTCGGCCAGATATTTTGCTGCATCATAGCCAAAGCCCGAGCTGCAGCCGGTAATCAAAATCTTTTTCATTGTACGGTGGATTTATAAGTTGTACTTGTTGTGAGAGACGGTCTTAAGAACCGTTAATTGGTTCATCTTCAAGATAAGGAATATTGACGAGTTTACCCCTCTTATAGCGATAGAGAATCGCCTCTTTTATTTATGGGAAGGAAGATTGTGATTTACCATCCATTGAATCCCGAACTGATCATTGACCATTCCAAAATAAGATCCCCAAAAAGTTTTGTTTAAAGGCATGGTCACCTTTCCCCCGGCAGACAACTCTGCAAATATTCTATCTGCCTCGGCCATAGTATCGGTAGAAATGGAA
>JBPEXP010000238.1:0-2375 GCA_052031475.1 Flavobacteriaceae bacterium
TTCTTGGGTGAAACAGTAACGCCAATGATTCCCAAGGTGTCTTTTGGGAATCCTTCATTTTTTGAGATCTCAGTCCAATTCTCACCTCCATCCGTACTTTTCCAAAGCGCAGAACCCGGGCCTCCGCTACTGAGACTATAGGGGGTTCGCTGAACACGCCATGTAGAGGCATAGAGGATCCTGGGATTATTGGGATCGATGGTAAGGTCAACGGCTCCTGCCTGGTCATTGACAAATAGAACCTGGCGCCATGTCTTTCCCCCATCGGTGGTTTTATAAACTCCCCGATCGCCGCCCGCTTTGTAGATATTCCCTAGAACTGCTGCGTATACCACTTCGCTGTTGGTGGGATGAACCCTTAAGCGAGGAATATGCCTGCTCTTCTCCAGACCGGATGCAGTCCACGTCTTACCTGCATCGGTGCTTTTCCAAATACCATAACCTGAAGAGACGTTGCCTCTTACCGTTTTTTCACCACCCCCAACATAGATGACGTTTGGATCGCTTTTAGAAACTTCCACGGCTCCGATACTGCCGCCAAAGAATCCATCCGAAATATTCTCCCAGCTACGGCCGCCATCCGTAGTTTTCCAAACACCTCCGCCTGTCGCACCAAAATAAAACAGGTTGGGTTTTCCGGGCACACCGGTCACAGCTGCTGAACGCCCCCCTCTGAAAGGCCCAACCAGCCTGTATTGCATGCTGGAATACAATTTTTCTGGAATGATCTGTTCGCTGTTGTTCTGATTTCTATTTCTTTTTTGGGCATAAGAATGGGAGGAAATAAGGAATAAGGCCAGCAGGAGGATACCGGCTTGGGGTATCGTGATCTTCATCGTATTTGAGTTCAATTAGCGTCCGCTAAAAGTAAGCAAAAAGAAGAGATTCCCTGCTTTGATTTTCGTATCGCCCCTCATAAAATCGTATCTTAGTATGATGCTAGATCACAACTTCTGTCTAACATCCTGACAACAACCTAGAACAATAAACAAATTTGAAATGAAGAAGTTAATTCCTTGGTCAATGCTGACCCTTTTTCTCGTCGGCTGCCAACCACAGGCACCTGTTGTAGACCAAGTTGCGGAAGCGGAGAAATTGATGGAGACCAGTCGTCAGTGGGCTAAATCAACAACCAATGAAGAGTACTTGAGTTATTGGGATGAAAATGCGGTGCTGATGTCTCCGGGGCAACCTTCTCTTAATGGTCATGAGGACATTCTAAAAATGCTGGAAAGCACAAAGGATGTGCCCGGATTTAAGGTAGATTGGGAACCCCAAGAAGCTTTTGTGTCGGCTTCCGGAGATGTTGGATACCTCATTGAAAGACTTTCATTTACGATGAATGACTCTCTTGGTAATGCAATGACCGAATTTCACAAGGTGGTAACCATCTGGAAGAAAAAAGAAGATGGCAGCTGGATCAATGTAGTGGATATTCACAATCACGATCCTTCAATCACTGCGATTCGGTAGGCCCAGACTTGGAAAAATCAATTGACGAACCCCATACCGGGAGATAAATACGCTCCCGATAAGAACTTATTGTTTAAAGATTCACAAACCGTATTATGATAAAATGCCTATTAAGTCTTTGTCTGTTTGGATTGATGATTTCCTGTATGGAAGAACCCAAAGCAGACCATCCTGTTCAGCTGGTCAGCGAAGAAGATTTAACAGCCCTGCGCTATCTCAAGGAAGTAGAATGGCCGAAAGCCTATCGAGAACAGGACACCGTCTTGCTAGACCGTATCCTCGGTGATGATTTCCAAATGATCGATGCCGGCGGTAACTGGTCAGGCAAAGCCGATGAACTTGCCTGGATCAGGGAAAACAGATCTGCGCCGGACTCATTCTATTACGACATCAAACGTCTTGATGCCCTTGAAAACGGCACCGTGCTTATCTGTGGAACAGGTCATATTTTTAATGACACTACGCATACCATTTACCAGTCGAGCAATATACTGATCAAAAGAGACGGTATATGGAAGGCGGTTGCCTCCCACGTTTCCGGCGTTAAAGCTGCAGAGGAATAGATTGCCCTCCCGTGATTTGAACTTTGTTTAAAATATCCTTTCTGAAAAAATTGTATTTTCAAGGCAGTACACTGCACTTCGCATGAAATAACTTTCCATGATATTAAACAAAAGGATTCCACTAAAATATTGGTTTAACCTGATCAAACTGGATCTGCTGATCGTATCGGTATTTTCCGTTGTAATTTATTCGCTACAGGATTACCTGCTGCCTATTAAGGTGCCCATTTCCGTAGGTGGCTTCCTTGGAACGGCCATTGCATTGCTTCTCTCATTTAAGTTAGCACAGTCTTATGATCGCTGGTGGGAAGCCCGGAAGATCTGGGGAGCCATTGTGAA
>JBPEXP010000239.1:0-2213 GCA_052031475.1 Flavobacteriaceae bacterium
TAAGTAATTTATTTTCAATATTTTAATGAAATTATTGTATACTATTATTATCCTCCTTGTCTGTCCTTTCATTCCTTTACACGGCCAGGGCCTTGTTGAAGTAATCGAAGTAGAAAACAGCAAGATGTGGATTCCTGAAGGAATTGCCTATTACAAAGCAAAAGACCAGTTGTTGATCAGTAGCATCCATCAGGATAAGGTGATTACCTATGATTTAACAACTGGCGAATCTCGAGACCTTTTTGAATCCGGCCAGTTCGGCTTCATGCATGGACTTGGAATGGAGGTAAAAGGGGACCTGCTTTTTGCCCTGAGCAGTAAATCAATAGAAGGACATGGCAGTTCGCAATTGTTGGTTTACGATCTAGAAGAGGATCGGATGGTTAAGACATATCAGCTAAAAGATACCATCAGCCATTTTATGAACGACCTGGCAATAAGTGACCAGCTGGAGGTATATATTACTGATACCATGCGTGAAGTAGTCTATAAGTTGGAATATCCCGATGGCGAATTCCAAACTTTCCTCATCGATGAAAGCATTGCCTTACCTAATGGGATAGCTATTTCAAAAGACAATAGGCGCTTATATGTGGATTCCTGGACCGAAAGTATCCGCATTATCGATCTGGGCAGTCGAGAAATACTGAATGTACATGATGGGTTCGACAATCATAAAATAGCGGTAGACGGACTTAAATACCACAAAGGGTCGCTGTATGGAATTAGCAATGGTGACAGGGATAAAACCCTCCACAGTTTTGTAAAAATCGAATTGAACGAAACCGGGGACCGTGTGGTTCGTCTTCTTCCTCTTATCACCGGGCATCCCGCCATGGATATCCCTACTACGTTTTGCATTGAAGGCGATCATGCCTTTATATTGGCCAATTCTCAAATGGACCAGTTAGACCAGGAAAACAATACGATAGCCGAACCAGATAATTTAAGAAACACCATGATCATAAAACTAGAACTCTAATGGACCTGCAGGATCAGTTAAGAAATTTATTCCCAGACCATCGCCCCGAAAACGAGGACCCGGTTGAAAATAAGTCCGAAAAGGAGTTTTGGATGCAGGATGACCCGATCCTCTGCAAGTACGAAAAGCGCAAAGGGAAGCCAATGACTATTTTAGATGGATATAATGGCTCTGATGATGATTTAAAACAACTGGCCAAGCTGTTAAAAACAAGATTGAGTGTAGGTGGCAGTGTTAAAAATGACCAGATCCTGATCCAGGGAGATTACCGCGACAAAATCATGGAAATCTTAAATGAATTGGGGTTTCAGACCAAGCGTGTAGGGGGATAAGTATTTTCCTGTTATTATTGATTTTCGATTTTTTTCAGAGAATATTTATCAAGTTGAAAATTTGGTTGCGTTTTCTGTTAATTTTTTTTTGTTTTTTTCGATTAAATGTTACTTTTAGACGTTAAAGTCGTAACAGCTAACACCATAAGATGAGTTCCCAATTGCACATCACCAACGGGGATAGTTTCACCGAACGATTAAAGACATTAAATCTAAAAGGAGACATAATCACCTGGCGTGAAATGCTGTGTGAGGGCAAGACCGAAACCAACGTCGGCAGTGAATCATTTTGGAAGACCCGCTTCGATTTTCTTCACAAGAATTACAAGATCAGCAAGAGCTGGTTTGTAGAAAAAACACTTAAAGAATACCGCTCTCTTTGCAATCACAAGCAGCAAGACCAGATCATTCTGTGGTTTGAATTTGATCTCTTCTGTCAGATCAATATGCTGGCTGTTCTTAGCTGGCTTAAGACGCACCGAAGATATGCAGACATCTCGTTGGTTTGCAGTGGCAAGGAAGATGAAACAGAAAAGCTTTACGGCCTGAGCGAATTAAATGATGAGCAGCTCCTGAAATTGTATGAAGAAAGGGTTCATTTGTCACAAAACGACATAGAATACGCAGATTATGTCTGGCAGTTGTACTGCAGTGATAATCCCATTCGCCTGGAAAATCTCATGGATTTTGGCAATTACCAGTATACCTATTTGTCTGAGGCGATCAAAACTCATTTGAAGCGCTTCCCAACCATTAAGAATGGCCTGAACGAAATAGAAAATAAAGTCCTGCAAATAGGTCATGAAGGGAAGCCTAAAACCCGCAAAGCCCTTTTAGGCCAGGTGCTTCAGAATCAAGGCTATTACGGTTTTGGGGACACTCAGTACGATCGGATCATT
>JBPEXP010000024.1:0-2567 GCA_052031475.1 Flavobacteriaceae bacterium
AAGCGGACTTCTTTGAAAGAAGACCATTTGCTTCGCTTTTAGCTATTTCTTAAAAATATAGCGGGTGATAAAGATTCCCTGATTATCTCCTTTGCCAGAGCTTTCCACAGCACTGGTAACAAAAGCGAGTTCCCAGCCTTCTGAGATCATGGTATTGATCATGGAAGTGATCATCGAATCATTTGCAGCGATGTTCTGAAAACGGATGCCGCCTATATTGAAGAAGTTCAGAAGCTTGGTTTCTTCGTAGTCTTTTACCCGGATCTCGCCCCGGTCAGACCGGTTGCGATCCCCGCTTTCTTCGGATTGCACGCTGGTGAATTCCCGATAGTCTTTTTCATCCAAAGTGTTGATGATCCTGGAACGCCCCAATCCATTGGGCACAATAGATTCAACACTGGTAATTACCTTAAATGTTTGTGATTGTACTTCCTGGGCAAACAGACAGCCTACTGCTGCTAAAAAAAGGATTTTTTTCATGTTGATTTGTATTAATAATTAGTTGATTCCGAGATTTCAAAATTAAGTGGTAGTCTTCGGCTAAAGTTGTTTCTTTGTATGTAAATACTAACAATGGATGCGCGGAATTGTTTATAAGTCAACAGGTACCTGGTATACGGTGAAGTCTGAAGACGGACAATTCTTCGAATGCCGCATCAAGGGTAAATTTCGCATCCGCGACATCAAGAGCACCAACCCGGTAGCTGTGGGCGACAGGGTACTTTTTGAGATCGAACAAACGGGCGATGAGACCTTAGGTGTGATCACCGAGATAGAAGACCGCCGAAATTACATCATCAGGAGATCGGTCAAGCTTTCCAAGCAAACGCATATTATTGCTGCCAACATAGACCAGGTATTTTTGTTGATCACACTAAAAGAGCCGAAGACCTATACCATATTTATCGACAGGTTCCTGGCTACCTCAGAGGCCTATGACATCCCGGCTATCTTACTTTTTAACAAGATGGATATCTACGATGATGCAGAATTGAAGGAGGTAGAGGAATTGATTTCGATCTATCGGAAGGTGGGCTATCCCTGTTATAAGATTTCGGCTAAGACCGGAACTGGCGTAGATGCGCTCAAGGCGCATATGACCGGCAAGACCAATATGTTTGCCGGTAATTCGGGTGTGGGTAAGTCTACGCTCGTCAACCTGATCGCTCCACATATCGATATCCGGACTACGGAGATTTCCGAACAGCACTTGCAGGGCCAGCATACCACTACATTCGCCGAAATGTATGATCTGGAATTTGATGCAAGGATCATAGACACTCCCGGGATCAAAGGGTTTGGTATTGTAGATATGGACGCTGACGAAATAGGTGATTATTTTCCGGAATTATTCCGTCTAAAGGCTGATTGCAAGTTTAACGATTGCCTCCATTTGGATGAACCCAAATGCGCGGTTAAAAAAGCCCTGGAGAAGGGCCAGGTTTCTGAAAGCCGCTACACGAGCTACGTTCAGATGGTAAGCGGTGAGGAGGATAGCCGCTGAATGAAGCATTGGAATTTTGGCACTAAAAAAAAACATTGATAAATAATCTAAACTAGCTATGAGAGCCGTCATTCAGAGAGTAAAGCACGCCCAGGTCACGGTCTCAGGGTCAGTGGTCTCTGAAATAGGGAAAGGATTGCTTATATTTCTGGGTATTGAGGATGCAGACAACGGGGAGGATATAGAATGGCTTTCAAGGAAAATAGCACAGCTCAGGATTTTTGGCGATGAGAACGGAGTTATGAATCGTTCCCTGTTAGATATAGCTGGGGAAGCGATGGTCATCAGCCAATTTACCCTCCACGCTTCCACTAAAAAAGGCAACAGGCCCTCTTATATTAGGGCAGCGAAACCAGAAGTGGCCATTCCGCTTTACGAGCAATTCCTGGCAAATCTTCAAAAAGCCCTGGGAAAAGAGGTGGCGGCGGGCATATTTGGCGCCGATATGAAGGTGAGCCTGGTGAATGATGGTCCGGTGACCATAAGCATCGACACTAAGAACAAAGAATAATACGATTCATCGATTTTATACTCGATTTTTGTAAGAATAATACGATTATTTCGTTCATTTGTGGTAACCAAACCGATCAATGCGAACCATACTTTTACTGCTTACCTTTCTCACTTTTACCCATACTCAAGCCCAAAAATTTAGTTATCAAGCACTTAGCATTGACAAAGAATTAAGCAACAATGCGGATGCCGTTTACAGGCTGGATGAATTGGAAGTAGACATTGAGGCCAGGAACAGGATGCGGGTACATACGCGGAAAGTGGTCACCGTCCTGAACAAAAAAGGCAATCGTCACGTACAAACCTACCAGTATTACGAAAAGGACGATAAGATCCACAACATAGAAGCTGTGGTATACGATGTGCTTGGCAATGAAGTGGAGAATTTCAAGAAAAAAGATTTTACAGATGCCAGCGCTGTTAGCGGAGGTACACTTTATTCAGATTCGAGAGTAAAATACCTTGAATTTACCCCCGTAACTTACCCCTACACCATTGAATTCATTTGTGAATTTGAAACCAGCAACACGGCCTTTATTCCCCAGTGGTA
>JBPEXP010000240.1:0-5586 GCA_052031475.1 Flavobacteriaceae bacterium
TTATAAGACAGAGATTGAGTATTTGTAATTAGGTCAACACTGTTGACGATTAAAAATCTGTTGACCGAATTGTTGACCTTTCCGTAGTGAATTTTGATTGAGATTAATAATTCACTTAAAAGAAAAAACCATGCAAATTGTATAGTTTGCAAGGTTTTATGCTTGTTTAAGGTATTTTGCCTGGAAGAGCCCTGGATTCAAACTTTGAACCTTTAGTGACCTCCACAGGATTGAATATCCTGACAAAGCTCCGCTTTGAAAATAGCTCAAACAAAAAAACGCTCAAGCAAGCTTGGCGTTTTTTCTTATTGAACTATTTATTCGTGACCTCCACAGGATTATTACATGATCCTGAATAAGCTCCATTCTGAGAATCAAAAAATCATAGCTTCGCTATGTGCAATCCTCACTCACAAAACAAAAAAGCGAGCTTTATGTTTTGCTCGCTTCTGATTGCCGAATCATTTTTTGATTCATCTGTGACCTCCACAGGATTCAAACCTGTAACCTCTTGAGCCGTAATCAAGTGCTCTATTCAGTTGAGCTAGGAGGCCTTATAGTGATAATATTGTTTCCCCATTTTTAAGGAGCTGCGTCCTTCGAAGCTCAGAACATTTGCCTGGAGCGCAAGGGGAGGCAAAGATATTTCTTTTTTAAATTTAAGGCAAAATTACTCCATGGATTTTACCCGGTACATTCGCGATATTCAGGACTTCCCCGAGCCTGGCGTCATCTTCAAAGATATCAGTCCGCTCCTGAAGGACGCCAAAGCCTTCAGGAAGGCCTCAGAGGCCATGGTCGGCCTTATTGGCAACCAAAAAATAGATAAGGTCATCGGCATAGAAAGCAGGGGATTTTTTTTCGCAACCCTTCTGGCATCCAAACTGGACGCGGGTTTTGTTCCGGTAAGGAAGAAGGGTAAGTTGCCCGCCGATAAGATCAGTAAAACATATAGCCTGGAATATGGTAGTGATACTCTGGAAATCCACTCAGACAGTATTGAACAAGGTGATAAAGTCCTGATACATGACGATGTTCTGGCTACTGGCGGCACGGCAAAAGCCACCTGTGATCTGGTAGAAGCCCTGGGCGGGATTGTTGTTCAGTGTAATTTTCTGCTCGAAATAAAATTTCTCAATGGTGCTTCCAAACTGGAGGCCTACCCGCTCCGGTCCTTACTTAAATATTAATCAAGAGCATTGGTGGTCACATAGTATCGCCAACCTATAATAGCCAGTTGAATCTTGCTGGCTTTGGAAAGATCCAGTCGCTTTTTACTGTAGGATGGAAGGAGCCATTTGTTGAGCCTGGACAATATGCGGAATATCGCTTTTTTCACTTCGATTTTTTACAAATATAGTCCAGATAAAAAAGAAGGCTGCCTAAAGCAGCCTTTGTATTGTGCAGTCCCTTGCGCTTACAGGAGCACTCCGATTAAGGAGATGATAAGATACAACAGGAATTTGGCAAGCGCGATCATTTTTCTTGGTTTTAAATGGTTAACAGATAGACTTTTAAGTTGACAAAAGCGAATATATCAGAAAGCCCAAGTTGCCTCCAAGAAAAAAGTCTTAAATTAATGAATTTGAATACAGGATTGTAAGGCAAAAAATCTCTCAGATTACATTTGTAATCACCATTCCTTCGAGAAACTTTAAATAATCAATGAATAATGCTATTTATTGTTTGAGATTGTAATATTTCAAGGGGGTTTTTACAGCGATTTTGAAAATTCAAGGCAAAAAAATGCCTAAAAAGGGCATTTTTAGGCAAATCCATCTTTTGAAGTACAAAATACGAGCTGCGAAATACGAAATATCAATTTTTCTCTAATCCCTAATTTCTAATCTCCCGGAAAGTATTGCTTCGCAAACTATCCGGTCTACGCTGCGCTTCGACAATCTCCCCACCTCCGCGTGGCTGTGGCGGGCACGCAATCACCAATCTCCAACTTCCAATTTTCAACTTCCAATTTTCAATTTTCAATCCTTTGTGCTAATCTCAACCACTCCTCTTTTCCCTTGCTTCCCGTATTTCTTCTCCGCCATTTCGCCCTTATAGACATTAACGGTTTCTATTTCTTCGGGTTTCAGGTCCCGCACCTGATCCTGATCCACTTCTTCGCCGTTCAGCATAATCAACCAGCTGTCGTCCAGATCCTGCTCCAGGAAAAAAAGACTGTGACCGTCTTTGCCCATGACATGAACGTCCCTCTCCACGTCATGGTCACCCATGATCATAATGTCCTGGTGCTCATCGTCAGATTTAAACATATGAACGTGTTTCCTGTGAATCTTATCACCAGCCTGCATTCTTTCAAATTCTTCCTTACTGATCTCCTTGCCATCTACCTTGATGATCTCCTTACCATTATCTTTATAAATTTCGATCGTCTGGTTGGCGTCCTCGTCAGACATGATCCAGCTGGTGTAATTATTTCCCATATGTACCATGTGGCCGGTTGTATCCTCTCCCGTGTAAAAAACACTCTTCTCACCGTCAAAAACAATGGTCAAAGGATCAATGGGCTTGCCGTCATTGTTAAAACTGGAGCTTCCGACAAAAGAATTGGTACTGCGCTTCCCTGAACTGAGGGTTACACTCAGGTCAATAATCTCGCCCTGTTCATTGCGCACCGCCGTATAGGAGAAATCGACTCCCTTCTTTCTCAGATCTTTCTTCAAACCTTCCAGCTCTTCATTGCTGGTATCTTTGTCGATATGGATCTCCGTGCTTTGCCCGACGAAACCTAAGGTAAAGAGGTCTGTTTTGCTGTATTCTGGCGGCAGATAGACGATTTCGGTATTGAAACTCCAAAGGAATAATGCCAAGACTGGCAGTATCAGTAGCGTTTTCAGGCCGTTGCGGCCCCTGGATTTTGATTGATGTAACATGACTATTCGTTTTTTGATTAATGAACTGTAAAAATTATTGGTAACCGGGATCATTTGAAGAGCTCCCGAGATTTTAAGCATGGCGTATTCATAACTCTTTCTAGAAACGACCCTTTTTGAAGCGCTCTGGTCAGCGAGGAATTCCAGGTTTTGCCTTACACTATTTAAATAGAGCCAGCTGATGGGGTTGACCCATAACAAGATCAGAACCAATTGACCCAATAAGATATCCATACTATGCCATTGGTTGCAATGCACCTTTTCGTGCTCCAGTACAGCTTTTAATTCTTCTTCATGGTAGTGCTCCGGATTGTAGAAAATGTATCTGAAGAAAGAAAAAGGAGCCAAATCCTTGGTGGTTTCAACAAGTGTATAAGACTTTAACTTAATTTTTCTGTTGTTTTTCAGGATCTTAATGACAGACAAAAGCTGTAGTGTAAACCGCAGCACCATAAAACCAATACCGAATAAGAATACTGCATATAATGCATCCAAGGGGCCTAAAGTACTTTTAGACATTACCAGACCGATGCTGTCATCGCCGGTTGCCGAAGGAAACAATGCAGCCTGATTTGCCTCCAAAACCACGTATTCTCTGATGACTATTAATGGCAGTAGAAGGGCCAGGATCAAACCTGAAAGCAGGAAAGCGCGGTTTAACCTGAAAAATGTCTCCCTTCTGAGCAAAATCAGATAGGCCAGGTAGAATAAGATCAATATACCAGAAGCTTTGGCCGCATAGATTATAAAGGCATCCATCTATTTTTCTTTTTCTATGAGTTTGATGATCTCCCTGAGTTCTTCGGCGCTTATTTTCTGCTCTTTGGCAAAGAAGGACACCATATTCTTATAACTGTTGTCATAGTAGTCAGCCAGTGTAGCACTGATAAATTTTCTGCGGTATTCCTCCTTGCTGATCAATGGATAATAGCGATGCGTATTCCCAAAGGCCTCATGGGTCACATATTTCTTGTCTTCCAGATTACGGACTATGGTAGATAAGGTGTTGTAGTGAGGCTTGGAGCCATCTTCTTCAAATTCTTTTAGAATATCTTTTACAAAAGCCTTCTGCAGCTTCCATAAAACCTTCATGACCTCTTCTTCCTTGTTCGTCAGTTTTTGCATATCACTGGATGTTCTGATCAAACATATTACTAATTTTATAGTTATACAACTAAATTTATAGTTATTTAACATTTCCGGAATAAAAATTTCTGTTGGGATATTCTATTGTTCATGATTTGCCTCATAGGAGATGAGGGTCTTAATCAGTTATCTTTGACCGAAATCAATTTCGGATGAACTTTCTTCTTATTGCTGCCGGCCTTGGACTACTGATCATTGGAGGTCATTGGCTTTTGAGATCGGCTGTGGCCCTTTCACTAAGGCTGAATATCTCTAAGATCATCATCGGAATGACCATTGTTTCATTTGCCACTTCGGCTCCTGAACTGATCGTAAGTGTTAATGCAGCAGTAACCGGCTTCCCCGACCTGGCCCTAGGTAACGTTGTAGGATCTAATATTGCCAATTTGGGCCTGGTACTGGCCCTGATCATATTGATGAGCAATATTGAAGTTCGCCAGAGTTTTTATGTGACGGATTGGCCCATGTTGATGCTGGCTTCTTTAGTCTTTACAGCTTTTATTTATTTTGATGGGATGCTGCAGCGTTATGAAGGAGGGATCATGTTCGCCCTGCTCTTTTTATTCCTGGTCTATCTTTTGAGGTTTCAGCGGACGGCTATCGTAGACGAATTTCCCGAAGACGACAAGCCCCTTCCGTTTTATCTGTCCGTGCTCTATCTGGTCCTTGGCTGCGGGGCACTTTGGGGCGGTTCTGAGTTGCTGGTAGACGGTGCAGTCGGACTAGCCTTAAAATACGGTGTTAGTGATCGCATTATCGGGATCACAGTCGTATCAGTAGGCACCAGTATCCCTGAATTGGCTGCCTCCGTCATCGCAGTCGTCAAAAAGGAAAAGGCCATTTCAGTAGGGAACCTGATAGGATCCAACATTTTCAACCTGCTGGCTGTCTTAGGTATTACGGCGATCATCAGACCCATTGAAGTAATAGACCAAAGCCTTTTGACCACAGATATATTCTGGATGCTGGGTATATCTTTCCTGATCCTTCCACTGGTATTTTTTCCCAAGGGTCTTAGGCTGGGATGGAGGGATGGTTTGGTCCTTATCAGTTGCTATGCCGTGTTTATCTATATTACATTCTCATAAAAAAACCGCCTTTAGTTCAATGAACCAAAGGCGGCCTAATTATTCATCAGAAAAAATGTTATCCTGCTACAGCTTCTATTTTAGCAGACTTTACCGTCTTGATAATTCGTGCTGCGATCTGATATGGATTACCGTTGGAAGCAGGTCTCCTGTCTTCCAGCCATCCTTTCCAACCGTTTTCTACGGTGGCGATAGGAATCCGGATAGAAGCACCACGGTCTGATACCCCATATGAGAACTGATCGATAGACTGAGTCTCGTGATCTCCGGTCAATCTCTGATCATTATGAGCTCCATAGACAGCGATATGCTGTTCGTGTACCGGACGGAATGCTTCACAAACTGCTTCGTAAACATCTTTGCTTCCGGCATTGCGGAGAAGACCGTTAGAGAAGTTGGCATGCATACCGCTTCCGTTCCAGTCGCCCTTCACAGGCTTTGGATGTAATTCTATGTAA
>JBPEXP010000241.1:0-1554 GCA_052031475.1 Flavobacteriaceae bacterium
GTATTGTCGCAATCGTCCGTGTGAATCCGGTAAATCTGGTTGGATGATTTTAAACCATCACCTTTAAATACAAACCGGCCCAGGGAGTCCGTATAACTTAACCCGATGACCTGGTCCGGAAAGACTCCTGATATTTTCCGATAGTCCTTTATCCACGAAAGGTATACGGGTATACCTTCAATACTATCCTTAAGCTGACCGCTAAATTGGTATTGGCCGGAAAGACTATTGACTGCTAATAAGAGAACAAAGAAAATTATGGAAAAAGACCTTTTTGGCATGAGGCTAATTTAGGGGAAAATGTAACAAAGTTTTCAGATTACCGACCAATAGATGTATTCATCAATCTACTTTATCATGAGCATCTGGAGAGTTATACTCGCTATTATTTTCCCTCCCTTATCTGTAATTGGAAAAGGATGCGGATCTTTTTTAATTGTCTTATTACTTACACTTTGCGGCTGGGTCCCGGGTGTAATAGCAGCCCTGGTTATACTTAACAATCCCGGCTAATCGTCGTATCTTTACGGCTTAATTTTCAGCTGATGAAGAAATCAATACTTTTTATCGCAATCCTGACCCTTTTAATATCGTGTCAGATTGTGGAAGAGTACACTTTTAACGCCGATGGTAGTGGCACTTATGGTATGGTCTTCGACATGAGTGAATTGTCTGCCATGGGTGGCGATACAGATTCTGTTGGGGCTTCAAGGAACGTGGACACTACATTGGTATTTGCTAAAATGTTGGATGATAAAAAGGACAGCATTGCCCAATTAGATCCCGGTGAACAGGAGAAGCTGGAATTGCTTCGCCCGATGCGCTTTGCCATGAAGGTGAACGATTCCACAGGGGAAATGATCATGCGCCTCTATTACGATTTTGCGAATGTGAACGACCTTAGCAAATTTGCGGAAGCTATAGAGGCAGCGGACTTACCGGAGTTAAATGAATTGATGGCCAATAATCCGGACGCATCAGCAGATAGTACTGAGACTTCAAAAGAACCACCGCTCTTTGATATGGCACAGGCTTTCAAAACTGAATTCAACTCAAGTGGTTTTAATCGCAAAATAACGGAGGAAGCCCGGGAGAGGCAGGTAAAAGAAAAGGACACCACCTTAAAGGCTGACGATCCCTTTGTAGACATGATACGCTATAAGCAGGTATTCCGATTTCCTTACCGGGTGAAGGAGGTAAACAATGAAAGGGCCAAGATCTTATCGGATTTCAAAGGGATAGAGCTGGAGGCCAATTTATACGAGATCAATAATAATCCTGATATTTTTAACCTGGAAGTGAAGTTCGAGAAATGAACAAGGAAGTAATCATAAGGGATCTTGGTTTAAAAGATTACAAGGAATCCTGGGACTACCAGGAAGAATTGTTTAAAGAGATCGTTGACCTGAAGATTGCAAACAGGCGCCAGGGTGCCACCAAACCTACGCCCAATTATTTGTTGTTTGTAGAGCACCCACACGTATACACCTTGGGAAAGAGTGGTGATTACGCCAACTTGCTGGTAGACGAAGCCGAATTGGAAAAGCGGGGAGC
>JBPEXP010000242.1:0-3641 GCA_052031475.1 Flavobacteriaceae bacterium
GATGATCCAGGTGAGGGACAGTGCCCTGGAAGTCTACCGAAAAAACACGCTCGCCGACATTATCGTCAACTCTGAAATTCTCAATTCAGAAGGCTGATCGCTGTCAATTCTTCAATATTTAGCGGAATTTCTAAATAATCTATTAAAACTATAGGGTAAAAAGAATATTCTGAAATATTTAACGTCTATTGTTTTATTATTATTCTATATTTGAAACTCTATTAAACCGATAGGATAAATTAATAAACAAACGATTATGCCTTTTACCCAAGAAAAAATCGACAAGCTAAATAGCCAATTTAGAGGAATACCAGCTGAAGAAATTATTCAATGGGCCATAGACAATGCAGACAGGCCGGTGATCACAACCAATTTCAGGCCTTATGAAGCGGCTATTCTGGCTGCGGTAACTGACATAAAAAGTAATATTCCCGTCATTTGGTGTGATACCGGATATAATACGCCCAATACCTACCAGCATGCCGAGGAATTGATCGAGATGCTGGACCTGAATATCAGGCTCTACGTTCCCAGGCAGACTTCTGCACACAGGGACGCGGTAATGGGAATCCCCCAGATAGATGACCCGAGACATGCACAGTTTACTGAGCAAGTGAAGCTGGAACCTTTCAGAAGGGCGATGGCCGAACACAAGCCCGACGTTTGGTTTACCAATCTTAGAAAAGGACAAACCGCCCATAGGGATACGCTTAACATTCTGAGCCTGAGTAAGGACGGAGTTCTAAAAGTGAGCCCTTTCTTTCACTGGCCTGATACCCAGCTGGATGTCTATATGGAGCATAGGGGACTACCTAATGAACACGTTTATTTTGATCCGACCAAGGTCTTGGAAAACCGTGAATGCGGATTGCACGTCTGAGATCAGTCGTAATCCTTTCCCCAAGGGATACCCGGACATATTTATTGGAAATCGTCAGATCAGGCTCAAGCCAGACCTCTTACGAAGACAACACTTAGCTTAAATATACACCCCTGATAAACTATTGTTGTAATGCAGAGTTTCAGAACCGAAATAGAAAATCCTGTTGTAGAAAAGGATATTGTTGAGTTAGAAAGAAAAATTCGGCAATTTAAGGAAGGTGAACTGGATGAAGAAAAGTTCAGAAGCCTGCGACTGGCCCGCGGCGTCTACGGACAAAGACAACCCGGTGTTCAGATGGTGCGCATTAAACTGCCGTACGGAAAAGTGCGTTCCAATCAACTTCATCGGATCTGCGATGTTGCTGATGAATATTCTACAGGCCGATTGCACATCACTACCAGGCAGGATATCCAGATTCATTACGTAGATCTCGAAAGAACCCCGGAATTATGGGCCCAACTAGAAAAAGACGAGGTCACCTTACGCGAGGCATGCGGAAATACAGTGCGCAATGTAACGGCCAGCGAGACAGCTGGCATTGACCCTGCCGAACCTTTTGACGTGTCGCCTTATGCCCAGGCGGTTTTCGAATACTTTTTAAGGAATCCCATCGGCCAGGAACTAGGCCGAAAATTCAAGGTATCCTTTTCCTCCAGTGAGGAGGATACGGGCCTTTCCTATATGCATGACCTGGGATTCATAGCCAAAATAAAAGACGGTATCAGAGGTTTTCAGGTTATGCTGGGAGGCGGACTGGGTTCCCAACCGAGACATGCAGACCTGTTATGCGAATTTCTCCCCACAGACCGCATCATTCCGTTAATGGAAGGTGTTGTACGTGTATTTGACCGATATGGGGAACGCAAGACCAGGGCAAGAGCCAGGATGAAATTCCTACTCCGCGATATAGGTCTCGACGGATTTAAATCATTGTTGGCCGAGGAGGAAAAGGCGATAGAACATCCGGTATATCCAATTGACCATCAGTCTTATCCGGAAGTGGTCTTATCCGATCTGGTCATTCCGGATGTACAGCTCGAGGATGATCAGGAATTTGAAAGATGGAAATCAACCAACCTGGTCCCACAGAAACAAAAAGGATTTGTTGCCATAGGGGTCAAGGTTAAATTGGGTGATTTTTATACGGATAAAGCCAGACTATTGGCAGATCTGGTTGAGAAATACGCCGGGTCTGAAATTCGCCTTACCCTCAGACAAAATATATTGATACCCTATGTGAGGGAAGAGGCCGTAGCTTTCTTCTATCAGGAACTGAAGAAATTAGGCTTCGCTGATGCCGGATACAACAAGGCATCGGATATTACGGCCTGTCCGGGGACGGATACCTGTAATCTTGGGATTGCCAGCAGTACCGGGATCGCTACAGAATTGGAAAGGGTCATTAACGAAGAATATCCCCACTATATTCAGAATCCGGATGTGGTGATCAAGATCAGTGGCTGTATGAATGCCTGTGGCCAGCACACCATGGCACACATTGGCTTCCAGGGAATGTCTATACGGACCAAAGACAAGCGGGTAGCACCAGCCCTGCAGGTTTTGCTTGGCGGCGGAAATTTTGGAGGCGGAAGTGCCAGATTTGCCGATAAGGTCATCAAAATACCCAGCAAACGGGGCCCTGCAGCCCTGAGGCTTATCCTGGATGATTTTGAGCTCAACGGCAACGGTTCTTATGAAACGTACTATGCTGAAAAAGGCGAGCACTATTTTTATGAGCTGCTTAAACCACTTTCTGATTATGAAAGTCTTAGCCCTGAAGATTTTATCGATTGGGGAAGTACAGAACGATATAAAAAGGCCATAGGTGTGGGCGAATGTGCCGGAGTTGTCATAGATCTGGTTGCCACATTGTTGTTTGAGAGCGAAGAAAAGATTCAGCAGTCTGCAGAAAGCCTGCAACAGAACAAATGGGCGGCCAGCATCTATTACTCCTACTCGGCCCTGGTAAATACGGCCAAGGCCCTGCTTACTTCCGAAGACACCAAGACCAACACCCACGCAAGTATCATAGAGGATTTTAATGAACTCTTTGTCGCCAATGGAAAACTGGCTTTGGACTCTTCATTCACTGATTTGGCCCTGCAGATCAAAAAGAACGAGCCCACCGAGGATTTTGCCCGCAGCTATTACAGCGACGCCCTTGAATTTTTGAAAAAAGTGGAGCTCTACAGACAAAAAGAACTACAGCTCGCATCATGATAAAAAGCGGCCAACATAATTCATCTTTTCCTTTAAGGAAAATTCACCCTTCAGGCGGCAGGGGCAGTCTCACCGTGGTTGGAGCAGGTCCTGGTGACGCGGAATTAATCACACTTAAAGCCGTCAAGGCACTTCAAAATGCTGATGTTATCCTGTACGATGCCCTTGTTAACATTGAGTTATTGGATTATGCAACGGGGGCCGAAAAAATTTTCGTAGGCAAGAGAAAAGGCTGCTATGCCTTTCAGCAGGAACAGATCAATGAATTGATCGTTCAACGTGGCCAGTTGGGCTTAAGCGTAGTTCGTCTGAAAGGAGGAGATCCTTTTGTTTTCGGACGTGGAGCCGAAGAAATGGAATACGCTGCAAAACATGGCCTGGAAGTGTCTGTCGTTCCGGGCATTTCATCCTGTGTTTCGGTTCCGGCAGCTGCAGATATACCTGTAACCAAAAGAGGCTCCTCGGAGAGTTTTTGGGTAATTACCGGCACTACCAGGCAGCATAAACTTTCTTCTGATATTGCATTGGCAGCCAGGTC
>JBPEXP010000243.1:0-1566 GCA_052031475.1 Flavobacteriaceae bacterium
ATGAACTTCCTTATTCCGGTCATGACAAAAGTTTCCTATACACCGGCATTTATCCTAATTGCCATTTTCGTACCACTAGGTGTACTATCTGTATTTAAGCTGGTAAGAAATATAGGACCTGTAGAAAACAAAACAATAAAATCATAAATAGTTTAAGATGAGTAATATGAATGGTAAAGTAGCAGTAATTACGGGGGCTACCGGAGGCATTGGCTTTCAAGTATCAAAAAGACTTGGCAAGGATGGCTATACAGTTATATTAAACGGAATTGAGGATGAGGCAGGAGCCAAGAGGGTTGAAGAACTTACCGCCGAAGGTATCAGTGCTGAATACTATGGATTTGATGTTACGGATGAAAATGCCGTAACCTCAAATATTGACAAAATAGGTAAAAAACATGGCAGGATAGACGCATTGATCAACAATGCCGGTGGTTTGGGTGGAAGGTCAAGATTCGAAGAAATGACCACTGAGTTTTATCGGTTTGTCATGGCTCTGAATCTCGATTCCACATTTTTCGTTTCCAGGGCGGCCATTCCCTATCTTAAAAAAGGGAAGAATGCCTCCATTATAAATTATACTTCAATTGCGGGTTGGAATGCAGGGGGTCCTGGTGCCGGTATTTACGGAACATCTAAAGCGGCCGTACATGCTATAACCAGAGCCTTGGCAAAAGATCTTTCTGAATATGGGATCAGGGTGAACGCCGTTTCTCCGGGAACCATTGATACTCCCTTCCATACTCAGATAAAATCTACCAAGCCGGAGGTATTTGCTTCCTGGAAAAATAATATCTTACTTGGACGTTTAGGTCAGCCAGAAGAAGTAGCATCCGTTATTTCATTCTTAGTGAGTGATGATGCTTCTTTCTTAACGGCAGAAACGATACAGGTAGGAGGCGGTCAAGGTCTTGGAATTTAGAATATTATGGGTAAACTGGAAGGAAAAATAGCGGTAGTTACTGGCGGATCAAGGGATATTGGCCGGGCAATTTCAATTAAACTCGCCCAAGAAGGTGCCCAGGTGGTTATCAACTACTACAGTTCAGAAGCAGGCGCTAATGAAACTGTAGATGAGATAAATTCCCTGGGTCAAAAGGCTATTGCGGTAAAGGCAGATGTTTCTAATTTGAATGATATTGCTCATTTAAAAGCAAAGACGATCGAGGCATTTGGCAACAGAATTGATATTCTGGTAAACAATGCCGGAGGTCTTTTTGCGCGTAAAACTTTGCAGGAATTTGACGAGTCGTTTTATAATCAGGTTATCAATGTAAACTTTAAATCTGCCGTATTTGTTACACAGGCTTTCGAACCTTTAATGTCTGAGGGGGCTTCTATAATTAACTTATCATCACAGGCAGCAAGAGACGGAGGTGGGGCCGGATCTGCCCTTTATAGCTCTTCCAAAGGAGCGGTAAGTACATTTACCAGGGCTATGGCCAAAGAGCTTGGGCCAAAAGGGATCCGGGTAAATGCCCTTTGCCCGGGCCTTATCGGCACAAAATTTCACGACGATTTTACGAAGGATGAAGTAAGGATAAGAGTAGCTGGTAGTACGCCTTT
>JBPEXP010000244.1:0-2861 GCA_052031475.1 Flavobacteriaceae bacterium
AATCTGACCGGATGGGTCATCTTCTGGGAGTGATAGACCAGGCCAGGCTGGATGAGCAGAGAGGCGTGGTCCAGAATGAAAAAAGACAGGGGGAGAATCAGCCTTACGGCCGCCAGTGGAATCTCCTTACCAAAAACCTGCATCCTAAGGGCCATCCTTACTCATGGACGGTTATCGGCGAAATGGAAGATCTGAACGCGGCATCTCTGGAAGATGTTCAGGAGTGGTTTAAAAGATATTACGGGGCTGCCAATGCTGTTCTGGCAGTGGCCGGCGATGTTGAGCCCCAGGAAGTTTACCAAAAAGTATTGAAATATTTTGGCGATATCCCCGCCGGACCTACCCTGGAAAGACAGGAAATGAACATCCCGGTTATCGGTGAAACCTACCAGGTCTATGAAGACCGGGTGCCCGAAACCAGGGTCCTTTATGCCTGGCACACACCAAGATATGGAGAGCGAGAGGATATACAGCTAGACCTGGTTGCCGACATCCTGGCCGACGGAAAGAACAGCAGGTTGTATAAAAAACTCGTATACGAGGACCAGATCGCCAGTAGTGTAACGGCCTTTCAGTGGTCGCGGGAAATATCAAGCGGATTCGTTACCTGGGCCAATGTAAAACCCGGAGGGGACGAAGATGAAGTAGCTTCCAAAATACTGGCTGAGATAGAAAAATTAGCTGCTGAAGGACCTACAGAAAGGGAATTAAAGCGGGTTAAAGCAAAATATTTTGCAGATTTCATCAAGGGGATTGAAAGAATAGGCGGTTTTGGCGGTGTATCAGACATCCTCGCATCCAATGAGACTTATTTTGAGGATGCCTCTTATTTTAAAACCATGCTCAAATTTGTGGAAGAAGCTACGGCAGCAGACATACAGGCCACTGCCCAAAAATGGCTGACAGCCAATCGCCATACCTTGATCTGCAGGCCTTTCCCCGAATATACGGTGGAACAGTCTGTCGTTGACAGATCTCAGGTTCCGGAGGTAGGAGAGCCAAAGCCATCTGACTTTCCGGTAGTACAACGGGGCCGTCTGTCCAATGGATTGGAAATTGTATTGGCAGAACGCAAGGGTGTGCCAACGGTAGTTATGAATTTGATGGTAGATGCCGGCTACAAGACAGACCATTTGTCCAGTCCCGGCACCGCCACTCTGGCCATGAATTTGCTGGATGAAGGAACCAAGGACATGTCATCACTTGAAATTAATGAGAAGCTTCAACTTTTGGGAGCCAGTTTAAATACCTACTCCAATTCAGATATATCACATGTGTACATGAGCGCTTTAAAACCCAGTTTAAAAGAAAGTCTCGAATTGTATGCAGATGTGATATTGAACCCCTCTTTTCCTGAGAGTGAGTTCAGTCGTCTTCAGACAGAGCAGATCAATAATATCAAGCAGGAGAAGTCTCAGCCTCTAGCCATGGCTTTACGCGTTATGAATAAATATCTCTACGGAGATAATCATCCTTATAGTAATCCGTATACAGGCACAGGATATGAGAACACCGTACAGGCACTCAAGCGGGAAGATGTGGTGTCTTTTTACGATACCTGGATGAAACCCAACAATGCTACATTGGTGGTTTCAGGAGATGTGAGTATGGATGAACTGGTATCTATTCTGGAGCCTGCGCTGGGGAAATGGAAGAAAGGTGATGTTCCGGAAATAAAATTTGAATCCCCCAAGGTAAATACAGCCAATACGCTCTACCTCATAGACCGACCCGAGGCACAGCAGTCCTGGATCATTGCCGGCCACCTTACCAAGAAATACGGCGAGATCTCTCAGATTGCAGTAGAGCAAATGGTCAATATACTGGGAGGCGAATTCACCTCACGGATCAATATGAATCTAAGGGAGGATAAGCATTGGGCTTACGGCGCCGGTGGCCTTGTAATGGGAGCCAGGGAAGAACGTCCCTTCCTGGTCTATGCACCGGTACAGACCGATAAGTCAGCCGAGTCTATAACCGAGTTGAGGAAGGAAATCGCTGAATTTATAAGCAGCAGGCCTGCCACACTCGAAGAACTGGAAAAAGTTAAAACCAACCAGGTATTGTCACTTCCCGGGCAATGGGAAACAAACGGTTCGGTTAATAGTTCCCTCGCCAATATGGTGCGTTATGGATTGCCCGACAACTACTACCAGTCCTATGATGAAAATGTGCGCAAATTATCACTGGATGAAGTATTACAGGTGAGCAAAGAGGTAGTTCAGCCAGACAAAGTGAATTGGTTTGTAGTTGGAGATCGCTCCAAAATTGCTTCTAAGCTGGACGAGCTGAATTTCGATGCTATTATTGAGATCGATGCAGACGGTAATCCTTTGGTGCCCGCAGTGAAGTCGGACGAGGTACAAATAAAGAACTAGGGAGCAGTAGAAAGAGAAAGAGGATTATTACCTCAACTTGGGATAATCTGCCGGGTTGGCCTCATGCATAATGTCGTAGACCTTCTCAAAAATGTCTTCCGCATTGGGCTTTGAGAAATAATCGCCATCTGAGGCATAGGCAGGCCGATGGGCTCTGCCACTAAGAGTTTGCGGGGCGCTGTCAAGATATTGATAAGCGCCTTGCTTTTCCACCACCTCGTTGATCAGATAGGCCGAGCAGCCTCCGGGTACGTCTTCATCAATGACCAATAGGCGATTGGTTTTTTTAACACTCTCCAGAAGTTGTTTATCCAGGTCAAAAGGCAAAAGGGTTTGGGCATCTATCACTTCTGCATCAATACCTACTTCGAGCAGATCCCGGGCTACCTGCTGTACGATCCTGAGCGTGGAACCATAGGATAGCAGGGTGATATCCTTACCCTTCTTCATGATCTCCACCTTGCCAATCGGAGTGCAGAATTC
>JBPEXP010000245.1:0-5494 GCA_052031475.1 Flavobacteriaceae bacterium
CCAAAGCAGTCTCTACCAATGCTATTGCCAAGCAAATGGAGACCAAACCTTCTTCGGTGACCGATATGGTGCGACGCCTTTCTGAAAAGGCCCTGGTGCACTACAAAAAGTATCAGGGCGTGACCCTGAGTACGAAGGGCAGGAGCCTGGCTTTGACCATTATCAGGAAGCACAGGCTGTGGGAGGTTTTTCTCGTGGAAAAGTTGGGCTTTAACTGGGACGAAGTTCACGAAGTGGCCGAACAGCTCGAGCACATCAAAAGTGAAAAGCTCATAGACAAATTGGACGAGTTACTCGAATATCCGGACTACGATCCGCATGGCGACCCTATACCCGGTAAAGACGGAGTGCTGCCTACAGGCGAGAAGCATTTGTTGAGTAATATGCCTCTTGAATCCAGCGGCATTTGTGTAGGCGTTAAGGATTCATCATCAGCCTTTCTCAAATATCTGGATAAGAACAGCATTGCCCTGGGACATCATATCAAGCTGGTGGAACGGGAAGAATTTGACCATTCTCTGCATGTTCAGGTAGAAGGCAGGCCGATGCATTTATCCCATCAGATCGCTTCTAATCTTTACGTAAAAAAGCTATGATATGCTTGATGATGTAGTCAATTATTTTGAATCCATAAACCCGATCAAGGCGGCATTCTATGCCACGCTTTTTACCTGGGGACTCACCGCTCTTGGAGCGTCATTCGTATTCCTATTTAAGAAAATGAACCGGGCATTACTGGACGGTATGCTGGGATTTACCGGAGGGGTCATGGTGGCAGCCAGTTTCTGGAGCCTGCTGGCTCCCGGCATCGAAATGAGTCCGGGTGAAGGATTTGCTAAAGTGATCCCTTCGGCAGTTGGTTTCCTGCTGGGGGCGCTTTTCCTTTTCGGCCTGGACAAGATTTTGCCTCACCTGCACATCAACTTCAGGGAAAGCGAAAAGGAAGGTATCAAAACACCATGGCATAAAACAACTCTGCTCACTCTGGCTATCACTCTGCACAATATACCGGAAGGGCTTGCCGTAGGTGTGCTGTTTGGCGGGGTAGCAGCCGGGTTTGACGGAGCTACCGTTGGGGGTGCAGTGGCCCTTGCCCTGGGGATTGGACTGCAGAATTTTCCCGAAGGAATAGCGGTAGCCATGCCTTTACGCAGACAGGGCCTCAGCAGATTTAAAAGCTTTAATTTCGGGCAGGCATCGGCCATTGTAGAACCTATAGCTGCCGTGCTGGGCGCCTGGGCCGTGCTCACCTTTCAGCCCATATTGCCCTACGCCCTTTCCTTTGCCGCCGGGGCTATGATCTTTGTGGTTGTTGAAGAGGTTATTCCCGAAACGCAGCAGGACAAATACACAGATATTGCCACAATGGGCTTCATTATTGGCTTCATCATTATGATGACGCTTGATGTGGGACTGGCTTAGGCCTATTCCTGGATTTCGGGCACAGGCTCGTAAGGGATATTCTCAATAATGTATCTCATAGCCTCAATCCTGGCTTCATATTTTTTATCGGCGTGAATGACCACCCAGGGCGAATGGGGCAGATCGGTGTGCTCAAACATTTTCAGTTTAAAAGAGGTGTAATCATCCCAGAGTTCCTGCGCCCTCATATCTACCGGGGTCATCTTCCATTTCTTTAAGGGATTGGCTTTGATCTCGCGGAAACGCGAGGCCTGTTCTTCCTTGGTGATGGAGAAATAGAACTTGATCAGGTAGGTGTCCGATTCCAGGATCATCCTTTCAAAGCTGTTCACCTGGTTCATAAAATTCTGGTACTGGGGCTTCGTACAGAAACCATTGACCGGCTCTACCACAGCCCGGTTGTACCAGCTCCGGTCAAAAAAGACGATCTCACCAGGCTTCGGAAGCTGATTGACATAGCGCTGAAAATACCATTGGCCCTGTTCTTCCTCGGTAGGTTTGGGCAGGGCAACAATTCTGTATTGCCTGGGATTAATATGAGCGGTTATTCGCCGGATTGCCCCTCCTTTGCCGGCTGCATCCCTGCCTTCAAAGATGACTACGATTTTCTTCTTTTTGGCAATGACCCAATTCTGCAGATTGATCAGTTCGGCTTGCAGCTTTCTGATCTCCAGCTCGTATTCCGTAATCCTCAATGCTTTCTCTACATTGGTCTTCTTGTCCGAAAAAAGAGACCTCATGCCCAGGGGAGTATTGAGTAGGGCCACATCCTCATCCGTCAACCTGTATTTTGCGTTCACCTTCTTCATCCCTAAATATCTATTTGTTCTACATGGCGGTAATATCTCAATATCACATTGGGATCAGGCAGTAAGCTGGTTCTGTGC
This sequence comes from Flavobacteriaceae bacterium, assembly GCA_052031475.1. Lineage (GTDB taxonomy): Bacteria > Bacteroidota > Bacteroidia > Flavobacteriales > Flavobacteriaceae > JAHEJJ01. The sequence goes on from JBPEXP010000245.1 coordinate 2,310, forward strand.
TTGGTGCGGCTGGTATAGGGAAATTTAGAAAGCACGTAGCGTATGCTCTCCAGTCTGGCCACTTTCTTATTGTTGGCCTTAACAATAATCCATGGGCTGAAGGTTGTATGGGTTTTAGAGAACATCTGTTCCTTATAATGGGAATACTTATCCCATAATTCCTGTCCGCGACGGTCTACCGGACTGAATTTCCATTTCTTCAGAGGGTTTTGAAGCCGGGATTCAATTCTTTTCTTCTGTTCTTTTTTGGAAATGGAGAACCAGAATTTAACCAGCTGCACCCCGTCTTCGTACAGCATGTGTTCAAAGCCGGGTACCTGTACGATAAATTGTTCGTATGACTTGGTATCGCAGAATCCCATAACAGGTTCTACCACAGCCCGGTTATACCAGCTCCGGTCAAAGAATACGATCTCTCCCGGATTGGGCAGCTCCTTGATGTATCTTCTAAAATACCACTGTCCCTGCTCTACTTCGGTAGGTTTTGAAAGCGCTACTACCCGCATGGAACGCGGGTTCAGATGTTCTGTAAATCGCTTTATGGCACCTCCTTTGCCGGCCGCATCCCGACCTTCAAAAATGATGGCAAGCCTCAGCTTCCTTTTTTGCACCCACTGCTGTAAATTGACCAGTTCTGCCTGCAAGAGTTTAAGCTCTGCCTCATATCTGAGGTTCCGCAGTACCTTCCGGATGTCTATATTTTTTTCTTCAGCAATGCGAATGAGATCTTTTCTCCTGTGTGCCTTTTCAAGTTCTGGAGCTGAATACATAGATTTCTCTGTTTGATGGCAGAATAGATGGGAGTGTATCTGTCTATATTATGAGAATTCTGCCTGAGACTAAACATAAATATAATACATTTAGGCCAGCCAACTGGCCCGGATGCTTTCTATTTAGGCCCTCCTTAATCTGGAAAAGTACCTGGCCAGGGACAAATTTTCATATTCAAAATCTAATAAAATCAACAGGATGTATAAACAGGTCTTCGTACTCTTTGCGATTCAGCTATTTCTAATGCCTCTTCAGGGACAAAACCCCAATTTTTCTTATCTGGATGTCTTCCAGCTTCAGCATGTCAGGGAACCACAAATAGCGCCGGATGCTTCCTGGATCGTCTATAGAAGAATGGGATTTGATATCATGGACGATAAGGCCACAGGCAATTTATGGATGATCCGGCCAGATGGTTCTGATCATCAGAAAATGACCAGCACGGAACAGTCAGAATCAACTCCGAGATGGTCTCCAGACAGCAAGCGGGTTGCCTTTGTGAGTACCACGGATGAAGGTGCGGAAATTTACATCTATTGGACAGAGTCTGGAAAATTTGCAAGATTAACCCAGTTGCCCTCAAGCCCTACTTCGCTTAGCTGGTCGCCCAACGGGAATATGCTGGCCTTTGGCATGCAAGTAGATGCCGATCCTCCGGTAATTGCCGAAGCCCCTAAAAAACCTGAAGGTGCCAAGTGGGCCGAAAAACCGAGGATTACAGACAGGCTCTATCACGAAGCAGATGGCCGTGGCTACCTGAAACCCGGGTTTCAGCATATATTCGTCATTCCTGCCGCAGGTGGCGCGGCCAGACAGGTAAGCAGTGGTGATTTCCACCATAGGGGCGAACCTTCATGGTCTGCCGATGGCCGTAAGATCTATTTCTCTTCCAATCGCACAGAGGAATGGGAATACGATTTCAGGAATAGCGAGGTCTATTCCGTAGATATACACAGCGGCGCTATTACAGCACTTACAGACAGGCAGGGCCCCGACTACCATCCTGTTGCTTCTCCGGATGGCAAATACATAGCCTACCTGGGATATGAGGACAAGATGCAGGCCCATCAGGTAGTCCGGCTTCAGCTTATGGACAGCAATGGACAAAACAAGCGCAGTCTGAGCATGGATTTTGACCGTTCTGTAGAAGAGCCCGTATGGGACAGTAAGAGTCAGGGACTATATTTTCAATATGACGACAAGGGAAATACAAAGATTGCTCACATCAATCTAAAAGGAGAGATCAGTAAATTGGCCGATAACCTGGGAGGAACTTCCATTGGCAGGCCCTATGCCGGCGGTTCTTTTAGCGTTTCTGAGGGTGGTGTACTGGCCTTTACACATAGCCGGCCGGAATATCCTGCAGAATTGGCTGTTGTACATGCTAAAACGAAGAATGCGGCCAAGATCACATCCCTAAATAACGCCTTGTTGTCTTACAGAACCCTGGGAGCTGTGGAGGAGATCTGGTACAAATCGTCTGTGGATGGCCGCGACATTCAGGGTTGGATCGTTTACCCGCCCAACTATGATGAGAATAAAAAATATCCCTTCCTGGTGGAAAACCACGGTGGTCCCATTGCCAACTACGGAGATCGCTTCTCGGCAGAAATGCAATTGTACGCTGCTGCAGGCTATATAGTTTTTTATCCAAATGCACGCGGCAGTACCAGTTACGGTGAAGAGTTTGCCAATTTACTCTATAATAATTATCCGGGAGAAGACTATAATGACGTAATGGATGGCGTGGATTATTGCATCGAAAAGGGCATTGCACACGAAGACCAATTATTTGTTACCGGTGGAAGTGCCGGGGGCATCATGACAGCCTGGATCATAGGAAAAAACAATCGATTTGAAGCCGCTGTGGTAACCAAGCCTGTTATGAATTGGATCAGCAAAACACTAGTGGCCGACAATTATTTCCGCTACGCCAACTCGAGATATCCCGGCCAGCCCTGGGAGAATTTTGAGGGCTACTGGAAATTTTCACCTATTTCACTGGTCGGCAATGTGGAAACGCCTACCATGGTCATGGTAGGGATGGACGACCTGAGAACACCGCCCAGTGAAGCCAAACAATTGTACCACGCTCTGAAGCTTAGAAAAATTGAAACCGTGCTTGTGGAAATACCCGGAGCCAGTCACGGTATTGCCAACAAGCCCAGTAATCTGATCACCAAGATCGCTCACACAGTGGCCTGGATGGACAAGTACAGGACCCTGCCTGAAGGTTTCTCAAAATAGAATGATCTAATTGATTTCTGTATAGCCGGATGTATTGCAATTCGGCAAAAATTTATAATTTCGCATGCTTAAAGAGCGATGGTGTGGATTATTGCCTGAGGACTAAATTAAAACCAGGTTCAATACAATTTTATAGATAAAAAATTGTTTAAGACACAGTTCCAATT
>JBPEXP010000246.1:0-2743 GCA_052031475.1 Flavobacteriaceae bacterium
AACCGTCCCAGCCAGAGTCTGGTCGATCGATGCTCAGCCTTACCCGTATACAGCGGGAGTGCCAAACTGATCGTACCTATAGGTCAGAGTGAAGGTTACCGGGGCAGTAAGCGTTTTAACAATATGACCGTGGGCGGCAGCCTCATTTTGTGCGGAACCTGGACGGTAAGGAATCAGGTAAGTATCCAGCAGAACGCTCTTTTTGAAATGAACGGCAACATGGTAGTTGGCAGGAATAACCGGAGGAGGGATATCGTTCTGGATCAGGGCAGCACGATGCGAATAGAGGGTAACCTGGTGATTTTTGGTGATCTTGTTCTGAATGACGGAGCCAGTCTAGAATTCCTCGGTGATCGGAACCTGGTCAGCGTTTTTGGCGATGTAATCAGAAATGGAAGTGTGAATATCAGCGGCAATTTCACCGACCTCAGAAATAAATTCTAAAAAAAAGCCCTGAATTTCAGGGCTTTTATTTTTCGTAACTACTGCAGAAGCTCATCGAGCTTGGCCTCCAGAGCGGGGCCTCTAAGATCCTTGGCGATTATCACGCCGTTCTCATCCAGGATAAAAGTGGCCGGTATGGCGGAGACGTTATACAGTTCTGCGATCTCATCAAAATAACGCACATTGGATACATGGTGCCATTCCAGGCCGTCGTCTTCGATGGCCTTCTTCCAGTCTTCTGCACGCCTGTCTAAAGAAACACCCAGAATACTTAATCCCTGATCTTTGTATTTATCGTACATACGTACCAGATTCGGATTTTCTATGCGGCATGGTTTGCACCAGGCTGCCCAGAAATCAACGACGGTTACTTTGCCCAATACATCATTTAAAGCCAGTTCTTCACCGGACGGAGTGGGGGCAGAGAAGTTAGGTGCCTTTGAGCCAATGGCTGTGGTTGCGCCTTTCTCCAATCTGCTTTTGATCTTTTTCCCAATACTGGTTTGTTGGATCTCGGGCTCCAGCGCATCATACATAGCCTGGATCTCCTTATCGGGTAAGGCTTTGGTGGTTTGAGCCTTGGCTACGATAAGTGCCGATATCAGCGCATTGGGATTTTCCTTGGCAAAATCCAGTTCAAAATTCTTAGCCTCTTCCTGTAATTCAAAATATTCTTCTCTCAGGGAGTTCATGATGGCAGTGTCACGTTCGGATGCGGCCTGCCGCATATCGCGGTTCATTGTTTGAGCCTTACCAGAAATTGATCTGGAACCTGTTAGAAAATCAGTAAAGAGATCATTTTGAAGTGTTCCCTCTATTTCGGCAAAATTCAAACTGTCTTTTTGAGCCTCTACTTCAATGGTCCCGTTTTCCAGGATCACGGGTATGTTCCCCCTGATCTGTTCTATAAAAATATAATGTAACTCGGGGTTGGGCTGGTTACCGTTGAAGCTGAACGAGCCGGATTGAAAGCTGGTAGTATCTACATCTACCGGTTGGTTTCGCTCATCTGTTTTTTTGAGAAATACGAGAGTGCCGTCTGCAATGGCGCCATCGATCTTTCCATTGATCGTAAACCCTTCTTTCTTGGTTTCACAGCCAATACACACTGCTATGAGCGCAGCTGCGAAAAATATCTTTTTCATGTTCCTTTGATTAAAGCTGGGCAAATGTACCTATATAATCATGAAAAAGAAAAGTCCTTAACATAAGCTTATGCAGGACCTTTAACTAATTTGATGTCTCAGAATTGGTATCTGATCCCCAGGGCAATATCAAAATCAAAGTTATCAGAGAACTCGTCATAGCCAATCACACCGATCTCGGGCCTGAAATCCAATGATAGCAGTAATGGAATATCAAAATCGTACTCCACACCAATATCCCCGGCCACAAAAATGAACAGTCCGCCATCTGGAGTTTCGGGTCCGCTCACACCTGGGATCGGGTCAAAATCAACACTTCCCAGTCCGCCGCCAAGTCCCCAGTACCAATTAAAATTTCCATCAATATGATGGACCCATTGATAAAGGCCGGTAAGCTTAAAGGCGTCAAATTCCCTGCTATCCCGCCAGCCCAGGTCTACTTCTAGGCGGTTGTAGCGTTGCAGGAGTCTTTGATAGGAGATCTCTGCACCAAATCCATCACTGTCGCCCAATCGCAGGCCGATGGCATTGTCTGATATACTTTGGGCGTAAATAGATGTGGAACAGAGAAATAGGAGAGCGAGTTTTAATATTTTCATCGGTTCTTGAATTATGGAACGATCGTCCCGGTTTTCAGCTATTAAAAACTTAATTTTACACTTAAAATTGCATTTCGGTGAATAAAAAAATACTGGAAGATTTAGGAAGCCAACTGGATGGGAGTTTGCATGCAGATTCATTGAGCAAATCCATCTATGCTACGGACGCATCGGTTTACAGGAAGCTTCCTGCTGCAGTAGCCTATCCGCAAACTACCAATGACCTTGTAAAACTGATCCATTTTGCCAATAAACATCAGATAGGACTTGTGCCCAGAACTGCGGGTACCTCACTGGCAGGGCAATGTGTTGGAGAGGGCATCATTGTGGATGTCTCGAAGCATTTCACCAAGATCATAGATTTAAATTTAGAATCTAAACAAATTACTGTTCAACCGGGGGTTATAAGAGATGAATTAAATCTTTACTTGAAAGATCATGGCCTGTTCTTCGGCCCCAATACATCCACTTCTAACCGATGTATGATAGGCGGCATGGTGGGTAATAATTCCAGCGGCACTACTTCCATACAGTACGGAGTTACCCGAGACAAGG
>JBPEXP010000247.1:0-1541 GCA_052031475.1 Flavobacteriaceae bacterium
CATAAATTGGAACAATTATCCAATTACCAAATACGTCATGGAGAAGCTGTGGCGATTGGACTGGCCATAGATTGCACCTATGCCCACCTTATGGGATTTTTAGATAGCAAAACCTTGCAACGCATTTTGGACACGCTAAAATCACTGGGATTTAAGCTTCAAAAAGATAAAGGATATCCTGCTGAAGATTTGCTTTCCGGGATAGAAGAATTCCGAGAACACTTAGGCGGCAGGCTAACACTTACCACAATATATGGAATTGGTGATAAGCGAGATATACATACGGTAAATACAGCCGTGATGAAGAAGGCCATTGCACCCTGGTTTAGTTAATAGGATGAAATTAAATTCCTCTACCCAACTTACGTATTGCACCAACATACATCCCGGAATGGATTGGCCTACTACGTTTAGCGCCCTGCAGCAATACGTACCTGAAATTAAATCTTTGGTCTGTCCTGATAAAGCTATGGGCCTGGGCCTTAGGTTGAGTAACCTGGCCAGTCAGGAATTATTAGAAGGTGAGGAGCTTAAAGATTTTAAGGCCTGGCTTGAAATTCAGGATCTCTACGTTTTTACAATGAATGGATTTCCCTATGGCGAATTCCATGGAACACGAGTGAAAGATAAAGTCCATCACCCTGATTGGACTTCTCCTGATCGCCTGGCCTATACGTTACGCCTGTTCAATATACTTTCTGAATTGCTTCCGGCCGATATGGAAGGCGGTATCTCCACTTCGCCATTGAGCTATAAATACTGGCATACTACGGAGAAAGCAAAAACCAGTTGTATAGAAGCATCATGTCATAACCTAGCAGAGGTTATTAAATTTTTGAAATTGTTGGAAGACAGTTCCGGAATTTACCTCCACCTTGATATTGAACCGGAACCGGATGGCTTGCTGGAAAATTCAGTCGATGTCATAAATTTTTTTAAACAATACGCTTTTCCAATTATTTCACCCCTAATTCAAAAATCCTTCGGGCTTTCAAAAGACATTGCCGAATCTATAATCAGGAGGTATCTTAATATTTGTTATGATGCCTGCCATTACGCCTTAGCATACGAAGATCCAATATCAACTTTCAAGACAATGGAAGATATGGGCTTGCGGATAGGTAAAATTCAGTTGAGTTCGGCCTTAAGAGCGCTGTTTAACGCTAATAATCATGGGGAGGTTTGGAAATCACTCGAAAAATTCAGGGAACCGGTTTACCTGCATCAGGTAACTCAGAAGGATGGACAGAAGGTAAAAACTTATGCCGACCTGGACGAGGTCCTGGAGGCAAGACCTTCAGCTTCTGAATTACGCGCACATTTCCACGTTCCACTCTTTCTGGAAAAATTCGAGGCTTTGTCCACTACGCAGGAACATCTTAAAAATGTATTGTCTGGATTGAATGAAAAAGAGATTAGCGGGCACCTGGAAATTGAAACCTACACCTGGGATGTGTTTCCCGAGGAATTAAAGACTTCCCTGGTTGCATCTGTTGCTGAAGAATATAATTGGGTATTGCGTAATTTCGGTGGTGATGAAT
>JBPEXP010000248.1:0-4982 GCA_052031475.1 Flavobacteriaceae bacterium
GTTGATACCATGGTAACTACAAGACATTCGGTAACCATTGGAGGTACTACCATAGAATACACTGCTCAAACGGGCACCCAACCGGTCTGGGACGAAATGGGCAAGCCCATTGCTTCACTGCACTACACTTATTACACGCGAAATAACGTGAGAGATCGCGCAAGCAGGCCGCTGCTCATATCATTTAACGGCGGGCCCGGTTCTGGTTCGGTCTGGATGCATTTGGCCTATACAGGTCCGCGGGTATTGAACATTGATGATGAAGGATATCCTGTACAGCCTTATGGGGTCCGTCAGAACCCTTATTCCGTTCTGGATGTTACTGATATAGTTTATGTGAATCCGGCTAATACCGGTTATTCCAGGACCATCCCAGAGGAAGGGAAAGATGTGGATCGTTCTAAATTCTTCGGTATTAACGCAGATATAAAGTATCTGGCAGAATGGTTAAACACTTTTGTAACCAGAAACAATCGTTGGCGCTCGCCTAAATACCTGATAGGTGAAAGTTACGGAGGCACCAGGGTCATGGGCTTGTCACTTGCCCTTCAGAATCAGCAATGGATGTACCTTAACGGCGTAATCATGGTCTCCCCTGCAGACTATAAGGTCCTTCGTGTAGGGGGGCCGGTAAGCAGTGCTCTGAACCTGCCTTATTACACGGCCGCAGCATGGCACCAGAAAGCCCTGCCTGCAGAACTTCAGCAAAAAGACCTGCTCGAAATACTGCCTGAATCCGAAGAATACACCATCAATACACTCATTCCTGCCATTGCCAAAGGAGGATTTATCGAGCAAGAAGAAAGGGAGCAGGTGGCAGCACAAATGGCCTACTATTCAGGGCTGAGTGAAAAGGAGATCCTGGACCACAATCTGGATGTTCCTACCAGTTATTTTTGGAAGGCCCTGCTCAGGGACAGGGGCGGTTATACCGTAGGTAGGCTAGACAGCCGGTATCTGGGCTTGGATAAGCAACTTGCGGGTACGGCACCTGATTACAATTCAGAAATCACGTCCTGGCTTCACAGCTTTACACCGGCGATAAATTATTACCTGCAGGAGGAACTAAAATTCAAGACAGACATTAAATACAATATGTTTGGCCCTGTACATCCATGGGATAATGATGACGACAATACCCGGGACAACCTAAGGCAGGCTATGGCACAAAATCCATACTTGCATGTCCTGGTCCAAAGTGGTTATTATGACGGGGCTACTACCTATTTCAATGCCAAATACACCATGTGGCAGATCGATCCCAGCGGCAGGATGAAAGACCGTTTTGAATTTAAAGGCTATCGCAGTGGTCATATGATGTACCTGAGGAGGGAAGACCTTCAGAAGGCCAATGAAGATATTCGCAATTTTATCCTGAAAACCCAGACCAATGGGAAAAGTGCCAAATACTGAAGTATAACACATTGATAATAAAGGTTCTAATCACTAAAGGAGTTTATTTAAATAACATCAATAAATCGATAAGTAGCCATACTATTATACTGTTCTGAGCGTTTTACTGATAGAAAAAATCTTACTATAACCCCTATCAGTTATGAAAAACTACAAAGTATATGGTATTGTATTGGCCATCCTGATGTTAGTTCAGTTCTCATGCGAGAAATCTGAGGAGCCCGGAACTCAGGACCAGGCTGTAGAATTACCCCCCTTCGAAACCATGGCATATGACTTTGATGCCTTTACGGAAGACCCGCAATCCGGTAAAAGTCTCACTTACAAAGCAGCACCCAACGGTAACTGGGTATTCTCCAGATTAGTTGTTGGCGTCTGGAATACGGCTGTTTTTACTACCCTGGCAGTTCCGGTAGCCTCTTTTCATGCGGCATTTGCCCATGATCCTGAGGTAGTTGGCGATCTCAAGTGGCAGTGGTCTTACTCGGTGGATGGATTTACCAGTGAATACACGGCCCGGCTCACTGGTGAGATTGACGGAGATAATGTGGTCTGGGAAATGTACGTGACAAAAATGGGCATCGATCCATTTGAAGAATTTCTTTGGTTCTCCGGCGTTTCGGCCCTTGATGGAAATAGTGGCCACTGGCAGCTCAATGAAAGTCCGGAGCGTCCTAATCCTATACTCCGAATAGATTGGGAAAGGTCTGGAGAAGAAGTAGCCAGTATTCGCTACACCTGGGTCAGGGAGCTTGATGCTAATGAAAATCCGGATGTCTTTATGGACAGCTACCTGCAATACGGTCTGCAGGAAGGCGATTATGACGCTTATATAGACGCCTATGCCTATGACGAGCAATATGAAGTATTCAGTACCATCCGAATTGAATGGAACAGAAATGATTACTTTGGTAGAGTTCGCGCCCCACTGTATTTCCAGGACGAGGAATGGCACTGTTGGGATGCCATGGGCGAAGACAGTATTTGTGAATAGTTAATTTATCCGAGCATATATACCCCGCAGTTTTTCTGCGGGGTTTTTTATTTCCATAAGGATAAAGCAAGTAGTCAGACGAACCACATTTTGTATCTTTCCGTCCTCAGAAATCCTAAGACATGGAAAGACCCAAGAGTTTATACATTCTGCTTATTGTAACCTTTACATTCCTGCCTATGGCCCATGCTCAGGACTGGGCACAGCTCCAAACTTTTGCAGAAGCCAATGAACAGCTGAAAAAGAAAGAAAATCCTGGCGATCGTATAGTTTTTATGGGTAATTCCATTACTATTGGCTGGTTGGATCACTTCCCGGAATTTTTTGAGAACAGCTCTTATGTAAATCGCGGTATCAGCGGACAGACAACACCCCAGATGTTAGTGCGATTCAGACAGGATGTGGTGGATCTGCAGCCCGCTGCCGTGGTCATCCTGGCCGGCACCAATGATATTGCCGGAAATACGGGTCCTGCCACGAATGAAATGATCATGGACAACCTGAAAAGCATGTGTGAAATTGCCAAAGCTAACGGCATCAGCGTTATCTTGGCTTCGGTCCTGCCCGCAGCAGATTATCCCTGGAAGCCAGGTTGTGAACCGGATATAAGGATACCCCAACTCAACAATGCCATTGCTTCCTATGCAAAAGAAAATAACCTGGTTTTCCTGGACTATTTCAATGCAATGGTTGACGATGCCAATGGGATGAAGGAGCATCTTGCCTATGATGGGGTTCATCCCAACCGAGAGGGATATATGACCATGGCACCTCTTACCAGGGATGCCATAAAACAATCTTTGGCCAACAAGTAATTTTGAAATTAAATTCATGAAACAACTGCTTATACTCCTTTTCGTATTGATGCCCCTCCTCAAATCCGATGCATACCACGGGGGAGCAACAATGAATAAGAAAGCTTCTATGATGGACAAGAAAGTTAAGAAACAGAACCCGTTGCGTGTTGGTGTTGTAGGATTGGTCCATACCCATGTGCATTGGATCCTGGGCAGGGAAGATCAGGGAGATATTGAGATCGTGGGCATTGTAGAGCCTAATCGAGCACTGGCCAGGGAATATTCAGAGAGGCATGGTTATTCCATGGACCTTGTATATGATACTATGGAGGAGATGATCGAAGAGACTCAACCAGAGGCTGTTACTGCCTTCAATACCATATACGGACATCTTGAAGTGGTAGAATATTGTGCTCCCAGGGGTATCCACGTTATGGTAGAAAAACCTTTAGCCGTAAACTGGGAGCACGCCCAGAAGATGATTGCCCTGGCCGAGGAGCACGGTATTCACCTGCTGACTAATTATGAAAGCTCCTGGTATGGCAGCAACTATGAAGCCTACCGCAGGATCCATCCTAACTCTTCTATTGGCGAGATCAGGAAGATCGTATTTCATACGGGGCATCCCGGACCGGTGGAAATTGGTTGCAATCCTGAATTCCTGGAATGGCTTACAGATCCTGTGCTAAATGGCGGAGGCGTACTTACAGATTTTGGCTGTTACGGCGCAAACCTCAGTACCTGGCTCATGCAGGGGGCTACTCCAAAGACAGTAAGCTGTACGGTTCAGCAAATAAAACCCCATTTATATCCGAAGGTGGAGGACGAGGCCACTATTGTTATGACCTATCCTAAGGCGCAGGTCATCATCCAGGCATCCTGGAATTGGCCACATAATGTAAAAGACATGGAAGTCTATGGTAAAGATGGCTATATATTCTGCAAGAACAGTAGCGATATGAAAATTCTTGATGGCAACTCGGAAGAGGCCAGGCATTTTGCAGCCCCCGGGCTTAAAAAAGGCATTCACGATCCCTTTGCACTCTTGCACAAAGTGGTTAAGGAAGGATATCAACTAAGCAAATACGATCTCTCCGCCCCGGAAAACAATAAGATTGTCATGCAAATATTGCATGCAGCCAGGATTTCGGCCGAATCCGGAAAAACGGTCACCTGGGAAGAAGTTTTTGAATGAATAATGATAGGATCCGGTTCTTCAGCCATTAAAGGAGATCCTTCACCTTCTGTGAAGGTGAGCATCTTAATGCCATTTAAAAATACTTCAGATTATTTGGAGGAATGCCTTGAATCTATGGTACAACAATCCTATGAGCAATGGGAATTGCTTGCAGTAGATGACCATTCCAAAGACCACAGCGCACAAATAGTAAAAGGTTTTGGCGATAAGGATCCGAGGATCCGGCTGCTCAAAAACCAGGGTCATGGGATCATACCAGCCTTAAGAACGGCCTGGGGCCAGGCTGGAGGACAGATGGTGACCCGCATGGATTCAGACGACATCATGTTGCCCGAGAAACTAGAGCATATGAGCCGAGACCTGGGAGAACACGGCCCGGGTCATGTAGCATTGGGTCAGGTAAAATACTTCTCTTCAGAGGGCATAAGTGAGGGATACCTTAAGTATGAAAACTGGATCAATCGTCTGATCGAAAGCGGTGATAATTACAGTGAGATCTACAAGGAATGTGTTATCCCCTCTCCTTGCTGGATGGTACACCGTTCAGATCTGGAAGCCTGTAATGCTTTTAATCCGGACC
>JBPEXP010000249.1:0-4470 GCA_052031475.1 Flavobacteriaceae bacterium
ATCAAAACGCATTACCCTGCTTTTCCTCATAATTTTCCGTCTTGTGTCTTATTTATGTTTATTCGTTTATTCGATTTTTGTTGATTTGAAGACCACTAATGAGCATTTGTTTTCCGAAAACACTCCATTACATGTGAATTATCCGTCTACGGTCTTCCGTCTACGGTCATTATCAATTTTCAATTATCAATTTTCAATTATCAATTATCAATTATCAATTATAATCTATGCTTCCTTTTGCCCCATCATCATCAAATAGGCTTTTAAAAATGAGTCGAGATCCCCGTCCAGCACAGATTCTACATTTCCCGTCTCCTGGCCTGTTCGGACATCTTTTATCAATTTATAGGGGTGGAGCACATAATTCCGGATCTGGGAGCCCCATTCAATCTTCATTTTGGAAGATTCTATTTCCTGCCTGGCCTCCTGTTTTTTCCGCAGTTCGATCTCATAAAGCTGAGATTTAAGCATTTTCAGGGCCGTAGCCCTATTATCGTGCTGGGATCTGCTATCCGAGCATGAGATCTGTATGCCCGTAGGCTTGTGGTACAATTGTACCTTGGTCTCAACCTTGTTTACATTTTGTCCTCCTGCGCCACTAGAACGAGCTGTGGTGATCTCGATGTCCGAAGGGTTTACTTCAATCTCAATACTGTCGTCCACAAGTGGATAGACATAGACAGAAGCAAATGAAGTATGCCTCTTGGCGTTGCTGTCAAAAGGCGAAATGCGCACTAGTCTGTGTACACCGTTCTCTCCTTTCAGCCACCCAAAGGCATAATCTCCGTCTATTTCAAGGGTCACGGTTTTTATTCCGGCTACATCTCCTTCCTGGTAATTGAGTTCTTTGACTTTATAGCCGTTCTTTTCGCTCCACATCAGGTACATCCGCATGAGCATAGCCGCCCAGTCGCAACTTTCCGTACCTCCCGCCCCTGCCGTGATCTGAAGAATGGCCGTCATATCATCGCCTTCGTCAGACAGCATATTTCTGAACTCCAGGTTTTCTATGCTCTCTTCGGCTTTTTCAAATAATTCGGAAACTTCGGATTCGGAAACTTCGCCGTTTTGTTGAAATTCTAGCAGGACCTCCAGGTCGGAAAGCAAAGAGGAAGCCTCGTTGAAATCTGTGACCCACGTCTTCTTAGACTGCAGGCGCTTCATCTGTGCCTGTGCTTCCTGGGGGTCATCCCAAAAATCCGGGGCAAGGGTCTTTTCTTCCTCGTTCTCTATTTCTATGAGTTTGACATCAATGTCAAAGATACCTCCTTAACGCACCCAGGCGCTCAATGAGATCCTTATATTGATCTGTGGTAACCATATTCTGTAGTTTAGGCAAAAATAGCACTTAAACATGGTTGACCAATCAATTTTACATAAATTTAGAACCTGATTTTTCTAGTATGAAGCACACGATTTTTTCTGCCATTTTTCTTCTGTTCTGGTCAATAACAGTCCCGGGACAAACCGAGAATTACAAAAAGGATTTTACAGAATATAAGGGTCTATTTAATTTTTATCACGACGAGAAAAAAGACAAGGTATATCTCGAAATCAATCAACTGGACACTGAATTTCTCTACGTCTATTCCCTGAGTAGCGGAATTGGAAGTAATGATTTAGGTTTAGATCGTGGACAAATTGGAAATGAACAAGTTGTATATTTTAAAAAGGCAGGAAATAAGATCCTTCTCGTTCAGCCGAATCTTCAATACAGAGCTCTTACTGACAACGAATTGGAAAAGAAATCGGTTGCCCAGGCCTTTGCCAGTTCCGTGCTTTACGGGGCGGAGATCAAAGAGCAGAATAACGGGATTTATCTTATTGATCTAACCGACTTTCTGATGAGGGATGCCCATGGCGTGGCCCTGAGGTTAAAGAACCTCAAACAGGGCAGCTATAACCCGGACGCCTCCAGATCTGCTGTAAACCTGGAAAGAACGAAAGCATTTCCCATGAACGTGGAGTTTGACATGATCCTAACCTTTAAAGGTGAACCGAAAGGAGACCTGATTCGTTCGGTGACCCCGGACCCCAGGCTGGTAACGGTCACTCAACACCATAGTTTTATACAATTACCTGACAACAACTATGAAAAAAGAGCTTTTGACCCCCGTTCCGGTTCATTTCCGTTTTCTTATTACGATTATGCCTCGCCTGTGGAAGATCCCATCGTCAAGAAATTTATAACCAGGCATCGGCTCGAGAAAAAAGATCCCTCATCCCAGGTGAGCGAAGCTGTAGAGCCCATCATTTACTATTTAGACAACGGAACGCCAGAACCTGTAAGATCTGCACTTCTTGACGGAGCCAGGTGGTGGAACCAGGCTTTTGAGGCCATCGGCTTCAGAAATGCTTTTCAGGTGGAGATCCTGCCCGATGACGCTGATCCGCTGGATGTGCGCTATAATGTTATACAGTGGGTACACCGTTCCACCAGGGGATGGAGCTACGGCAATAGCGTGGTTGATCCCAGAACCGGCGAGATCATCAAAGGTCATGTGAGCCTGGGAAGCCTGCGGATCCGTCAGGACTTTTTGATCGCCCAGGCCCTTTCCAACAAACCGTTTGCGGAAGATGACGATAATCACGGTCAGATACTCGAACTGGCTCTGGCTAGGATCCGGCAGCTTTCGGCACACGAAATCGGACATACCCTGGGTTTTGCACACAACTTTTCTGCGAGCACTAACGGCAGGGCATCTGTGATGGATTACCCGCATCCCAAAGTAGAATTAGTCAACGGACAAATTAGTTTTAAGGATGCCTATGACAATGCCATAGGAGCCTGGGATAAGGTAAGTGTTGCGTATTCATATTCTGATTTTCCGGAGGACGTGAATGAAAAGCAGGCCCTGAATGAAATACTGGAAAAAGCCTATGATGACGGGCTTCAGTACATATCGGACCAGGATGCCCGTCCCAGAGGAGGTGCCCATGCCACGGCCCATTTGTGGGACAACGGGGCGGATCCCAGCAGTGAACTGATAAGAGTTCTTCAGGTAAGGGACCAGGCCATCAAAAATTTTTCAGAGGATAATATAAGATCTGATGAACCAAGGGCCTTTCTGGAAGATGCTTTTGTACCCTTGTATCTTTTTCACCGCTACCAGGTGGAAGCTGCCGTAAAATTGATCGGGGGCCTGCATTATAACTACCAGGTTAAAGGGGACAACTTCCCATCCATGAAGGTAGTAAGCCCCGCAGACCAACAAGCTGCGCTGGATGCCATGCTGCAAACCCTGGATGCCGGCGTCATTGCCGTACCATCTGAAAAACTTCCGCTATTTCCGCCAAGAGCCATCGGATATCCCAGGACCCGCGAATCTTTCAAGGGACATACTGGTACTGCGTTCGACCCGATTGCCGCCGCTCAAACGGCTGCTGATCTCAGCCTGGGTTTATTGCTGAATAAAGAAAGGGCTTCACGCCTGATACAGCAAAAAAGCCTGGATTCCAAACAACTCGGACTCATGGAACTATTGGATCAGCTTCTTGAAAGCACCCTGTTTAAGGAACAAAAGGATCCCTACCTATCTGCCGTTCAAACGGCAATCAACTACCGGGTTTTGGAGCAGCTCATTGCGCTCGGAGCTGCTAAGGGGGTAAATCCTCAGGTAACGGCCGTTATCCATGCCAAATTAGCTGCTGTACGAACAGAACTACTCCAATCCGGGCAGGATGCGGATCGCCGCGAAATGGTTAGGATCATTGAGAATTATCTGAAAGATCCATCGAAATTTAAAGAATCCGAAACTCCGAAAATCCCCGATGGATCGCCCATTGGGATGGGATGTTATAATTGATTTATGGAGATCAATTTAATTAGTGATACGGTCACAAGACCCACACCTGCTATGCTGGACGCTATGATGAATGCCAGGGTGGGTGACGATGTATTTAAATCAGACCCTACAGTTAACCAACTGGAAGAGAAAGTGGCACACCTATTTGGCAAGGAGGCCTCGCTTTTTTTTCCAAGCGGTACCATGACCAATCAAACGGCTATTAAACTGCAAACAGAACCCGGCAACCAACTGATTTGCGACAAATATGCCCATGTCTATAATTATGAAGGAGGTGGCGTGAGTTTTAACAGTGGGGTTTCCTGCAAATTAGTGGATGGCCACAGGGGCATGATGACCGCACAACAAGTGGCAGACGCCATCAATCCGCCGGATTTCTATCACAGTCCGCTGACCTCCCTGGTATGTGTAGAAAATACGACCAATAAAGGAGGAGGCGCTTGTTGGGATTTTGAGGAGTTAAAAAGGATCAAAAATGTCTGTGACAACCATGGATTGTCTTACCACCTGGATGGTGCCAGGCTGTGGAACGCCATGGTAGCCAGGAGTGAAGACCCCAAAGAATACGGTTCATTATTTGACTCGATCAGCGTTTGTCTGAGCAAAGGCCTGGGTTGCCCGGTAGGATCTGTTCTGGTTGGCAGTAAGGAACTGATAGACAAGG
>JBPEXP010000025.1:0-9261 GCA_052031475.1 Flavobacteriaceae bacterium
ACCAGCCCAAAGCAAAATATAGCTCCAACTAGTAAAAAGCTTTTAAGTAGCGTAATCTTCATAAATAGTTAATTTTAAGTTTAGTTAATTTTAAATCCAAAGGTTAAACATATGTAAAAAATTCCTTAATGTTCAGAACGTATTATATACCGATATTTACGAAATCGGTTTCGTGTTAATAACTTTTAAAAAATAACAGACTCACAATTCACTTCAAAATAAATTATGCAATCTGCGGTTTTGGGGTGAAAAATTTGTTAAAAACAAAACAAATATAGCATTTTTTTATTCACACGAATCTAATTTCATCCGTGAAAACAGGGGCCAAGATAATTTTTTGTGTTAAAATGAACAATTATTTACAATTTATTTTTTTAGGTTTAATTTAACTTTTAACACCACATAACTTCACATTTGAAAAAGAAGATAACCCTTAAGGATATTGCAAGGGAATTGGAAGTGTCTATTTCCACGGTGTCAAAAGCCCTGAAGAACAGCGAGGAGATCAGCAGAGATACGAAAGAGAAGATCCAGGCATTCGCCAAACTCTACAATTACAAGCCCAACAACATTGCCATCAGCCTTAAGAACAAGCGGACTAAAAATATAGGCGTCATCATCCCGGATATTGTGCACCACTTCTTCACTACCGTATTCCGGGGGATTGAGAAATACGCAAACGCCCATGGTTATAACGTGATCGTCTGTGTTTCAGACGAATCATTTGACAAGGAAGTCATCAATATGGAGATGCTGGCCAACGGAAGCATAGACGGGTTTATATTGGCCCTTTCTGCAGAAACCCAGGAGCGGAATGATTTCAACCATTTAAAGGAAGTTACCGAGCAAGGTATACCGCTGGTCCTCTTTGATCGCACAACCGATGAGGTGATATGCGACAAGGTCATAATTAATGACTACGAAGCGGCCTATATGGCCGTCGAAAGATTGTTGCAAAGCGGTAAAAAGCGGATTGCCCTCTTTACCACTGAAAGTTATTTGAACGTGAGCAGGAAACGAAAAGAAGGATATATCAATGCGCTTAAAGATCACGGTATGGGGGAAGACGATGATCTGATATTGCATTTACCTTACCAGTTTGAGGAAGAACAGCTCAGTCAGGATTTTTTTGACTCCCGGGAATTTGACGGTCTTTTATGCGTTAATGAGATCTTTGCTATACGGGCCATGCGCATCGCGAAGAAGAAAGGCATAAGGATCCCTGAAGACCTGTCCATTATCGGATTTACCGATGGCATTCTCTCTAAACTTTCTTCGCCCAGTCTTACTTCGGTTGCTCAGCACGGAATTCGCATGGGAGAAATTGCGGCACAGATGCTGATCGATAAAATTGAAAGCGACCGGGAGTCAGAAACGTATCGAACCGAAATTCTGGAAGCGTCAATTATTGAAAGAGAATCTACAATTCATTAAATTCACAACTTTATTCTTCTGATGAAAAAACCTGGATTTATATTCGATCTGGATGGGGTGATTGTCGACACGGCCAAATACCATTTCCAGGCCTGGAAAAAACTTGCCGACGAGCTCGGTGTTCCCTTTACCGCTGCGGACAATGAAAATTTTAAAGGTGTTAGCAGGAAGCGCTGTCTGGAAATCCTGCTAGAGATGGGTAATATTAAGGTAAGCCAGCAACAGTTTGACCAGTGGTTGCACGAGAAGAATGAGGATTACCTGTCTTATATAGCCGGCATGGATGAATCTGAAATACTTCCGGATGTAAAAAAGGTGCTCAACTTCCTCAGGGATAGAGAAATTCCGATGGCATTGGGCTCGGCGAGTAAAAACGCACGCCCAATTTTAGAAAAAGTCCAACTTATGCCGTATTTTAATAGCATTGTTGATGGCAATGCGGTAACCAAAGCCAAACCAGATCCCGAAGTTTTTGTCATTGCCGCAGAGAATATTGGCGTAGAACCAAAAAATTGCGTAGTTTTTGAAGATGCACTGGCAGGTATTGAAGCTGCCAACAACGCGGGAATGACAAGCGTTGGCATTGGTAAATCGGAAATTCTGACCGGAGCCGATTACAATTTTAGAAATTTTACGGAAATAGATTTAGACTTCATCTCCGGCCTGCTTAACAGGCTGGTGTCTCAGAACGGAAAGAAAGTATAACAATACATTATAAATAAGGTATCGATGAATCAGGATTATATTATACCCAGTGAATGGTCAATTATTGAAGAGGGCTTCGACAAGGAGAATGTAAAATCCTCTGAAAGTTTGTTCAGCCTTGGCAATGGAGCAATGGGACAGCGCGCCAATTTTGAAGAGCACTACTCCGGACCCACATTCCAGGGTAGTTATATCGGGGGCGTCTACTACCCCGACAAGACAAAAGTGGGCTGGTGGAAGAATGGATATCCGGAGTATTTTGCCAAGGTACTCAATGCCCCAAACTGGATAGGGATCCAGGTAGAGGTGAATGGAGAAACCCTGGACCTGCACAGCTGTACTTCAATAAAAGAGTTCAGGCGTGAAATGAACATGAAGGAAGGCTGGTACGAAAGAAGATTTCAGGCGACGATGCCCAACGGTACCGAGGTCTTTGTAAAAGTGACCCGGTTTTTGCACCTGGAACTAGACGAGCTCGGAGTCATCAGATATGAACTCACTCCGTTGAACGCTGAAGCAGAGGTGCGTTTCACGCCCTATCTGGACAGTGGGATCACCAATGAGGACAGCAATTGGGACGATAAATTCTGGAATACTACACAAGTGGTGTCTGAAGGAAACCAGGCATTTATTGAAGCCCACACGATGAAGACCCATTTTAATACCTGCACCTATATGCAGGCCCAGTTGCTTTCACAGCCCGATTCAGGCCCTGATGGCGAAAAAAAGGAAGAACTTTGGGTAGGGCATCACTACGCTCAGAAAGTCAGTCAGGGTGAAACTGCCGTCCTTCTGAAATACGGCGGCTATACCGTTTCCAGGAATCACGACAGTGAGAAGCTGATCGATGCGGCCAAATCAGTTCTGAAAAAGGCCGGCGATCTCGGCTATGACCAACTGCTTGAAATGCAGAAAAAGGCCTGGGCGAAGATTTGGGAGATGAGTGATATTACCATTGACGGAGATATCAAAGCCCAGCAAGGGATCCGCTTTAACATCTTTCATCTGAATCAAACCTATCTCGGAAAAGATTCTAGACTCAACATCGGGCCCAAAGGCTTTACCGGTGAGAAATACGGAGGCAGTACCTACTGGGACACAGAAGCCTATTGCATTCCTTTTTATATGGCCACCAAAGACCACAAAGTAGCCAGGAACCTGCTTCAGTACCGTTATAACCATCTGGAAAAGGCTATCGAAAATGCTGAAAAACTTGGTTTTTCGGGAGGAGCAGCCTTGTACCCTATGGTAACCATGAACGGCGAAGAATGTCACAATGAATGGGAGATCACATTTGAGGAGATCCACAGGAATGGGGCCATCGCTTTCGCTATCTATAATTACTATCGCTACACAGGCGACTATTCCTATATACCTGAAATGGGACTGGAAGTATTGATAGCCATTGCGCGATTCTGGCATCAAAGGGCTTCCTATTCCAATGCCAAGGAACAATATGTTATCCTTGGTGTAACCGGACCTAATGAATACGAGAACAATGTAAATAACAACTGGTATACCAATTACCTGGCACGCTGGTGTATCCGGTTCACCGTTCAACAGCTTGCCCTGGTAAAGGACGGCTATCCCGATGACTACAAAAGGATCAAGGGTTATACCAAACTCACGGATTCTGAAGTGGAATCCTGGCAGGAAGTCTCCGAGAATATGTACCTGCCCTATGATAAGGAAAGGAAAATTTATCTGCAGCAAGACGGTTTCCTGGACAAGGAATTGATCACGGTGTCAGAACTGGACCGATCTCAACGACCAATTAACCAAAAATGGAGCTGGGACAGGATCCTGCGTTCGCCTTATATTAAGCAGGCAGACACGCTTCAGGGATTCTATCTCTTTGAAAATCATTTTGAGTTGGATGAGATCGCCAGGCATTATGATTTCTATGAGCCCTTTACCGTTCATGAATCTTCGCTTTCACCTTGCGTCCATTCCATTTTGGCCGCAAAACTGGATCGGATGTCCAAGGCCTACGAACTCTATTTGCGCACCTCACGTCTAGATCTTGACGACTACAATAAGGAAGTGGAAGAGGGACTTCACATCACTTCGATGGCAGGTACCTGGATGAGCATCGTGGAAGGATTTGGAGGCATGAGGGTTGTGGATGACAAGCTGAGCTTTACCCCCAGGATCCCTAAAGAATGGAATGCCTATTCCTTTAAAGTCAATTTCCGGAACAGGATTCTGAAGGTAACCGTGACTAAGGACAAAACTAGTTTTGAGCTGGAAAGCGAAAAAGAAATGTCTATTAGGTTATACGGCAAACGTTTGGTACTAAACCCCTCTGAGTCTGTAAGCGATGTAAATGCTTTTGCCTGAAAATAGATGGTAACACTTTAAGGACAGGTCTGATTCTCTTAAAACCAGTCCCAAAGCAAATCAGATTCCTATGTTAAAGATAAGAATCATCAGGCCTGTAATTATTCTTCTATTGGCATTAAGCATGACAAAGGTGGCATCGCAGATTAACCGAATAGAACCTCCTTTCTGGTGGGCGGACATGGAGCGTGATTCTCTGGAAATTTTGTTCTATGGGGAAGGCATTTCAGAATTTACGCCGTCTTCAAAGGACGGGAAAATCATCCGTGTAGATCGCACAAAGAACCCGAACTATCTGTTTATCACACTAGACTCCGGTGAGCAGTCGCCAGGCCTGATCAATTTCAAGTTTGAAAAAGACGGGAAAACGGTATTTTCTTCCCCATACGAATTTAAGGAGAGAAGGCCCGGTTCCAGGGAACGCAGAGGATTTGATTCATCGGATGTTATTTACCTCTTAATGCCCGACAGGTTTGCCAATGGAAATCCTTCCAATAATTCTCATCCTGAAATGCATGAGGGTGTAGATCGCAATAATCCGGGTGGCAGGCACGGCGGAGATCTCAGGGGGATCATTGGTCACCTGGATTATATCAAAGATTTAGGTGCCACTGCCATTTGGAGTACTCCACTCTGCGAGGACAACGATAAGAGTGGATCCTACCACGGCTATGCCCAGAGTGATGTGTACCGGATAGATCCGCGGATAGGTACAAACGAAGAATACGCCCAGCTGGCGGCAGAACTTCACAAGCGTGAAATGAAGCTCATTATGGACTACGTGGCCAATCACTGGGGATTGGAGCATTGGATGATCAAAGACCTGCCAAATCAGGATTGGATCCATCAATTCCCGGAATACCGGCAGACCAATCACCGGATGACCGTCCAAATAGATCCCAACGCTTCGGAGTACGACAGGAAGCACTGTATAGAAGGCTGGTTTGTTCCGTCCATGCCCGACCTGAATTCCGGAAATCCAAAAGTGCTTAACTATCTAATTCAGAATGCCATATGGTGGATAGAATTCGCAGACCTGGACGGATTCAGGGTGGATACCTATTCGTATAACCACAAAGATCATATCGCTAGTTGGACCAAGGCCATCATGGACGAATATCCTAATTTCAATATTGTAGGTGAGATTTGGATGCACCACCAGGCACAAATTGCCTACTGGCAAAAAGACAGTCAACTGGGTGCTATTCAGGACTATAATTCACATTTACCCTCGGTCATGGATTTTACCCTTCACGATGCCTTGATGGAAGCATTTAAAGAGGAGGGGGATTGGAATACGGGAATGGTCCGACTTTATGATAATTTCGTCAATGATTTTCTGTATCCGAACATACAGAATATCCTGGTTTTTGCAGAGAATCACGACACCCAAAGGATCAATGAACTCTACCCGGACCTTGCAGACTATAAACTCATAATGTCCATGATCGCTACGGTCAGGGGAATACCGCAGATATATTACGGCAGCGAGATTGGCATGCGGGGTGAAAAGTCTCAAGGCGATGGCGATATCAGGAGGGATTTTCCGGGAGGATGGCCAAAGGACCCCCAGAATGCCTTTGATCCGGAAGGCAGGACGGAATTCCAGAATAATTATTTCGACTTTACTTCAAAACTGCTCAACTGGAGAAAGTCTGCCCCGGCCATTCACTATGGTAAAATGACACAATATACACCCCAGGACAACGTCTTTGTTTATTTTCGCACCCTGGGCCAGGAGACAGTTATGGTGGTACTAAATCCTAATACTACTGAAAGGAGCCTGGATCTGGAACGATTTCAGGAGAATCTCAAAGGATTCAGACATGGCATTGACGTCATTAACGACATTGAAATGGAGATAGGCCCAACATGGGATGTGCAGGCCAAGACTGCTTTTATCCTGGAACTCCGCAGATAAACATCGCAGTATGAATTTGATAAAAATAAAAAGGATCGCCTTGTGGACTTGCAGCGTGTCTCTGCTAGGAGTTGCCGCCTGCAACCAGGTTAATAAAGAAACGGATGAAAAAGAAATACTTATGGAAGTGAAGAAGAAGGATGTGGTTTACCAGGTATTTACCAGGCTTTTTGGCAATACCAATACTAACAACAAACCCTGGGGGACCATTGAGGAGAATGGCGTTGGGAAGTTTTCGGACTTCACGGATAAGGCACTTGAAGAGATCAAAGATCTCGGCGTCACCTATATATGGTATACGGGGGTACCTCATCACGCATTGATAGGAGATTATACGTCGATCGGTATTTCAAATGACGATCCGGATGTGGTCAAGGGCAGGGCTGGCTCTCCGTATGCCGTTAAGGATTATTACAATGTGAATCCTGATCTGGCTGATGATCCGGCCAATCGGCTGGAGGAATTCAAGGCTCTTGTAGAAAGAAGCCATAAGGCAGGATTGAAAGTACTTATTGACATCGTTCCAAATCACGTAGCGAGAAAATATGAAGGGAAATCCACCCCGGAAGGCCATGAACCCTTTGGGGTTTCAGATGATACTACCGTGGCTTACAAGCGGGAGAATAATTTCTACTATATCCCAGGTGAGTCTTTTCAGGTGCCCGACCCCATGAATGGTTACCAACCTTTAGGAGGGGATCAACACCCTCTTTCAGATGGCAAATTTGATGAGGACCCTGCCAAGTGGACCGGGAATGGGTCCCGTCTGGCAAAACCAAATTTCAATGATTGGTACGAGACGGTGAAAATCAACTATGGCATCAGTCCTGATGGCCACAGAGAATTTGACAATTTACCGGATGATTATCACACAAAGGGCGTGGAGGAACACTTTGCTTTCTGGTCCGGAAAGGATGTGCCAGACTCCTGGATCAAGTTCAGAGATATTGCCTGGTACTGGATTGACATGGGCGTAGACGGTTTCCGGTTTGATATGGCCGAGATGGTACCTGTGGAATTCTGGAGCTATCTCAATTCACATATCAAACACCGCAACCCCGATGCTTTTCTGCTCGCAGAGGTTTACAACCCTGCCCTCTACAGAGATTATATACACAGAGGAAAGATGGACTATCTCTACGACAAAGTGGAACTTTATGACAGCATCAAACATATCATGCAGGGACATGGCTGGACAGATCACATTCCCGTAGTTCAGCGCGGTCTTGCAGACATTGAGCATCACATGCTTCACTTCCTTGAAAATCACGATGAACAGCGCATAGCCAGCCCAGAGTTTGCGGGTGATGCCAACAAGGCCAAGCCGGCGATGGTAGTTTCGGCAACTATCAGTACTTCGCCAACCATGATCTATTTCGGGCAGGAGGTGGGAGAACCCGGTGCAGAAAATGCCGGCTTTGGATCACCAAGCCGGACCTCTATATTCGACTATATCGGCGTTCCCCATCACCAACGCTGGGTAAACGACAAAAAGTTTGACGGCGGACAGCTGAGTGAAGAAGAAAAGGCACTGAGGGATTTTTATAAAAGACTGCTCAATTTTACTATTGATAGTCAGGCTCTGATGGGTGAGTACGAAGAAATTCATTTCTACAATAAGGACCATACGGAGAATTATGACCACAGGGTACTGTCTTATGTGCGATGGCAAGGCGATCAAAAATTGTTGGTGATCACCAATTTTGACAGTGAGCGCTTCTATGAATTTGAGCTTAAACTGCCTCCCCATATCGTTGGCAAATGGGAAATGGCCAACGGCAAATATCAGGCTAAAGATGCTTTGTACGGCAGTACAAACGAACTGATTGTGGAAGATGGCTTGGGAAAGATACAGGTCTCATTGAGTCCGTTGGAATCTTTTATTTACATTCTATAAAAAAAAGCCGGAGTTCAAACTCCGGCCTGTTTCGTTTACTTTAAATGTTTACTAAGCGGCTACTTTTGGTGCGGTAACTTTGTACATGAGTCCGATGATCCCACCTATTATGGCAAAGTAGAACAAGGTTGCCACCCCATCGGCCAAATGGCCAGTGAGGTCCATTAACTCAGCCGTGGAATACCACAACAACGAATAGCCAATACCGGCAAAAATTCCGATCCATATGCCAAAACTTAGGCCATCACCAAAACCGTGATTGCCGTCCGACCATTTGGCATAGATCGTACTAAGAGCCCAGGCACTAATCAGGTTGCTGATAAAGAGAATGACCATATCTGGCATTTCCCTCATAGTCTCCGTGATTGTGTGGGCTTCTAAGAACCCGGCCAAGGCCATTCCCCAAAGGAGATATCCTAAAAGGAACATCGCAATTGCCGCCACAATAGTGGCCAATAAATTTTGTTTTGTAAACATAGTTTGGAAGTTAATTGGTTGTTAATGTGTCAAAGATATAGAATTTTGATTTTCAAATTCACAAAAAATTAACGATATAATGATTATTTGCTAATTCAGATCCGTAAATGCCTGGATTTGAGAATTTCGTTTCTGTGCAGAACTTTATCCTATGAAGTTGTATTTTAGCCACCTGAAAATTATATCAATCAATTTATGGGTTATCTTAAATGTTCCTGGCGGAATCTGTTGTATTTATCCGTCCTCATTTCGTTGTTTCAATCTTGCTCAGATATGAATGAGAAGCCACTTGTAATTGGTCATCGCGGCGCCATGGGTCATGAAACCGAGAATACACTGGCCTCTGTTGAAAAAGCCCTGGAACTTGGCGTAGACATGATTGAAATAGACGTGTTTAAGATCTACAGTGGAGAAATAGCCGTTTTTCACGATGAGAGAGTCGAACGCCTTACCAATGGAGGAGGTAAGATTGAGGAGTATAATTACG
>JBPEXP010000250.1:0-2172 GCA_052031475.1 Flavobacteriaceae bacterium
TAATTCTCCTCCCAATGGAAGCCCAGTTCGTCCTCATTGATGATCGTTCCCTCCAGGTCAGAGATTTGGATCCTGAGAGATTTCTTATCGATCAATACCCGGATCTTAGAGGTTTCGATCAGGTATTCGGTCTTGGTCTCACTGTATTCCAGTTTGCTATAGCCCCTGCTCGCAAAAGGGTCCAGGGCATAAGAAAAGTCGGGCTCAAATACGTATTCGGTAGCGTATCGAAAACGCAAAGCACTGTTGCGCAAGACCGTAAGCTCTAAAACCACCCCGTTACTGGTGGTAAAGTAAAATTTATCTGTGTCTTGCTTGAATTCTACTATTTCATTGGGGTACAAATTGCCTTTGTACTCCAGTTCCGTATTGGTGATCATTATTGAAGCGTTTAGGGTCTCACACTGGCTGTTGGTCCGTCGCACCAGCTATTCACCTACCCATAAAAATCGGGAACTATAATAACAGCCCGTATTAGAGACACACAAAAGAAAGACATTAGCCGCTAATTACGAAATGATATGGCTTTCAATTATGAACTACAACGATTGAGAATTGTTCATTCATTTGAAAATTACCACTGATAGTGGTGGAATGGTCAGTACCACAGATTGGTCGTATCCGTGGGATGGCTCTTTTTCTGGTTTCAGTGTGGCATTACTCAAGCCGCTTCCTCCATATTGGGCTCCGTCCGAATTAAAAATTTCTTTCAGTTGCTTATTTCGGGGCACACCCATTCGGTAGTTTTCACGCGGTACGGGGGTAAAATTACAGGCCACAATCAGGTCGTTCTTTTTGTCATGGCCCTTCCTTATATAGGTGAGCACAGAATTTTCGAAATCCCCGTAATCTATCCACTGAAAGCCTTCCGGGCTAAATTGTTTCTCATAGAGAGCGGGCTGTTTCCTGTAAAGCACATTGAGATCGCGTACCAAATTCTGTACGCCTGAATGGAAATCGTATTGAAGCAGGTGCCAATCCAGGCTTTGCTGGAAATTCCACTCAGAAGACTGGCCAAACTCTCCACCCATAAAGAGAAGGATGCTTCCGGGGTGCGTATACATATAGCCGAACAACAATCTTAAGTTGGCAAACCTCTGCCACTCATCCCCCGGCATTTTATATAGAAGGGATTGTTTTCCGTATACCACCTCATCGTGGGAGAAAGGCAGCATAAAATTTTCGGTAAACGCATAGGTCATGCTAAAGGTCAGATCATTCTGGTGGTGTTTTCGGTAAATAGGTTCCTTTTTAAAATACTCCAGCGTATCGTGCATCCAACCCATCATCCATTTCATTCCAAAACCGAGGCCGCCAATATTTACAGGCTTGGAAACCATTGAAAATGAAGTAGATTCCTCAGCAATGGTCTGCACATCCGGGAAGCTTCGGTACACTTCCTCATTGAGTTCCCTGATAAAGGATATGGCTTCCAGGTATTCGTTATTCCCATACATATTGGGTTCCCATTCGCCTTCTTCCCGTGAATAATCAAGGTAGAGCATAGAAGCAACGGCATCCACCCGCAAGCCATCCACATGGTATTGATCCAGCCAAAAAATCGCATTGCTGATCAGAAATGCCCTTACTTCATTCCGGCCGTAATTAAAGATCAGACTTTTCCAATCCGGATGATAACCCTTCCGCCTGTCGGGGTGTTCGTAGAGACTGGAGCCGTCAAAAAAGCCCAGGCCATGGGCATCCTCAGGAAAATGTGAAGGGACCCAATCCAGGATTACACCAATGTCATTTTTATGCAGCTCATCTACCAGGGCTTTGAATTCCTCGGGCTTACCAAAGCGGGAGGTGGGTGCGTAATAACCGGTTAACTGATAGCCCCAGGAAGGGTCAAAAGGATATTCCATGACCGGCATGAACTCTACGTGGGTAAATTTCATCTGCTTCAAGTAGTCTACCAGTTCTTTGGCCAATTCCTTATAGCTCAGGTATTCGTTATCATTTTTGCGTTTCCAGGATCCCAAATGCACTTCGTAAACGGCAAAGGGCCGGTCCAGGGCGTTTTTTTCCCTCCTGTTCTGCATCCACTCCTTGTCTTTCCATGAATATTTGGCATCCCATACCACAGATGCTGTCTTAGGGGGATGTTCGCAAAACCGTGCAAACGGATCAGCTTTCTCAGTTTTTATATCCGCATGGTGCGAATGGATCTTG
>JBPEXP010000251.1:0-4228 GCA_052031475.1 Flavobacteriaceae bacterium
GCCAAACTGGATGTGATCCCGTCAGGCTATTCCATGATCGCTTATACAGAAGAAACCCAGAAGAAGATCAGGGAGGGCTATGCAGAGGCCTTTATGGAAGATCGCCAATCAACTCTGAAATTAGGTGAGACCATCTGGGAAGCCCCGGATGATTACAAGGGCGGACACTATGATCATTTCTTTAATTTCTTCCAGGGTGTACGCGGTAAGGGCAAGATCATCCAGGATCCCAGTTTTGGATTGCGGGCTGCCGGGGCAGCCCTGCTGGCCAATGAGAGTTACTACGCTCAAAAGCCCGTGAATTGGGACCCGGTTGCAATGAAGTTAAAATAATTGAATGCTCATGAAATGGATCATTTTAATACTAAGCCTGGCGGTATTTAACTCTTCGGTTTTCTGCCAAACAGAGCCTATCAACGTGCTGGTCTTTGGCGCCCATCCAGACGATTGCGATATGGATGCCGGAGGTACTGCTATTCTTTTCGCCTCTATGGGCCACCGCGTTAAATTTGTTTCCATGACCAACGGTAATGCCGGCCACTATTCTATGGCAGCAGATGAACTGGCCAGGATCAGGTTAAGTGAAGCACAGGAAGCCGGGCGAAGGATGGGTGTGGAGTATACCGTAATGGACAACCCGGACGGTGCCCTGATGCCAACTTTCGAAAATCGTCTGGATGTCATCCGCGAGATCAGAAAGTGGAAGGCGGATATCGTCATCGCTCCCAGGCCCAACGACTATCACCCTGATCACCGCTATACAGGCGTTCTAGTTCAGGACGCGGCCTACATGGTCATTGTACCCAGCATTGCAGCAGATACACCGCCTCTCGAGAAAAATCCGGTATTCCTCTATTCAGAAGACGGCTTTAAAAAACCTGCTCCTTTCCGTCCTGATATTGCAGTTAATATCGATGAGGTATTCGATAAAAAGATCTACGGGGTGGCTGCCCATGAATCGCAGTTTTTCGATTGGCTGCCCTGGACAGCCGGTAAACTGGATCAGGTTCCGAAAGACGAAGCCGGCCGGCTTAAAATGCTGGCCAGCTGGAGACCTTATACTCCGGATGAGGCCACCCGCCAGAGTCTGAGAAAGTGGTACGGAGATCAGGCAGACTCCATTGAACATGCAGAAGGATTTGAGATCTGCGAATACGGCAGACAGCCAACTGATGAGGAGATCAGGGAATTATTCCCCATGCTGGGCAACTAAAAAAGGGAGCCATCAGACTCCCTTAATTACAGTCACTTTACAAAATCGATCAAATCTTAAAAGTAATGACCGGGATCTTACTGTGATTGGCGATATCTTCACCAATACTTCCCATAAAGAAGTGAGAAAGGCCCTTCCTTCCGTGAGTGGGAATGCCAATGACATCGGCGCTGATGCCCTCGCTGTAATTCAGGACTCCCTTCTCTACACTATAGTCGTTATAAATGTCCACTCCCAGGCCGGCTCCGGCCTTTTGCAAATATTTATTGATCCTTTCATAGGCATCTTTGTCGCTGAGAAAATTATCCCCGGGCGTATTAATATAGACCGGGTGCAGATTGGCGCCAAGTTTATCTGCAAAATCCCTGGCTTTCTGGAAGGCAGCCAGGCTCTCTTCTTTAAAGGCACAGGCAAAAACGAAATCATCTACCTTGAAGTCCGGTAGTTCATCCTTGATTACCAGAACAGGGATGTCTGAATTGCGCACCACCTTTTCGGCATTGGATCCAACAAAGATCTCTTTGAGTCCGTCCGTACCGTGTGATCCCATGATAATCAGGTCTGCGTTGTGCTTTTCGGCCACATCGTTTACCTCGCCAAATACCTTAAAATGTTTTATGATCGGTGTGATCTTTCTTACTCCGCTCAAATATTCTTTATCCAGGAATTCATTGATCCTTTTTTCGGCGAGTTTGAGCAGGAAAACGGTCTGCTCAGGATGGAAACCCTCCGATGAAGAAATCATAGCCTCATTGAGTTCCAGCATGTGCAGGGCCAGGATCTCAGAATCGTGTTTTTTAGCCAGCGAGGCTGCTACTTTTAGGGCATATTCTGACTGTTCGGAAAAATCTATGGGAACGATTATAGTTTTCATGGCACTTTAGTTTTAAGTTAAAATATTAAAATATTCTGAAGTAGGTTTCATCTTGATCTCATTTACTAGACGGTCATGGAAAACAACTGGGTTTCCGGTAATTTGCGATGCAGTCTCTGGTCAAATGCCATACAGATATTTCTTATAAACGGCCTGCCTGTATCCGTAACGGTCAGTTCGTTTTCAGACACAACCACCAGTCCATCCCCTTGTAACTCTTCAAGCCTTTGCAGGATCTGCTCCATACCTTCGCATTCTTCCTCCGCATAGTGCCAGCTGGTTCTCAAATGACACATGAGATTAAGAATATGCCTTCTGATGACCTGATCCTCCACGGTGTGTATATGACCCCGGTAAATAGGAATATGTCCGGAATTCACAAGATGCTCGTATTCTTCTATACCCTTAACATTCTGGGCAAAGCCGTACCAGCTATCGCTGATGCTCGAAACGCCCAGCCCAACCATCAGGGTTGTTTTAGAGGCGGTATATCCCATAAAATTTCTGTGGAGCCTATCTCCCTGCATGGCCTGGCAGAGCGCATCTCCGGGCAGTGCAAAATGGTCCATACCAATTTCGCTATAGCCGGCTTCCTCCAGCAATTGCTTACCACGTTCATACAGGCGGCGTTTCTCATCTCCTGAAGGGAGATCTGCCTCGTTAAATCCTCTTTGGCCATTACCCTTCAACCAGGGGACATGGGCATAGCTGTAATAGGCAATGCGTTCTGGTCTGAGTTTATTGGTAATGGCCACTGTCCTTTCAATATCACCCAGGTTTTGATGTGGAAGGCCGAAAATCAGATCGTGACCAACAGAAGTATATCCTATTTCCCTGGACCAATCGGTAACGCGTTTTACATTTTCAAAAGGCTGTACCCTGTTGATCGCCTGCTGTACTTTTAAACTGTAATCCTGTACGCCGTAACTTACCCTTCGGAATCCCAGCTCGTAAAATACTTCGAGATGCTCTTTGGTGGTATTATTGGGATGACCTTCAAAACTGAATTCGCATTCGGGGTGCATTTCTGCATGACGAAATATCCCGGTAATCAGCCTTGACAGATGGTCCGGACTAAAAAAAGTTGGCGTTCCGCCTCCCAGGTGCAATTCTTTAATGACGGGCCGCGAAGAAAACAGCTCTGTATATAAATGCCACTCCTTTAAAACGCTTTTGATATAGGGCCATTCAACCTCGTGCCTTTTGGTAATGCGCTTATGACAACCGCAAAAAGTACACATCTGCTCACAGAAAGGCAGATGAATGTAAATGCTTATTCCTTCCTTACTGTTGGTCTGTTCGAAGACCTCTTTGACTGTTTCCTTGTACTTTTTACCCGAGAAATTATCCAGATCCCAGTAAGGAACCGTGGGATAACTTGTATACCGGGGTGCGGGCACATTGTATTTCTGAATCAATCCATGCATAAGCCTCAGCTTGTTTCTTACAAAGCTATTGTGAAGCTGTGGGGAAAAACATGATAAAAATCAGTTTGAATATTCCGCGATTTGATGTAGTGGAAGAGAAACTGTAGATCAGTAGTCTGATTTTAACCAATTGTAAGGAGGCCGGACTTTCCATTGACCCTTTGTAAAATCAGGAAATTCCTGCGGACTTCCTCCCTCTTCGATCGATTTTGCCGAGAGCGGCGTTACTGCGCTCCAGGCTGCAGCATCGTAGACATCTAAAGGCGGGGCTATTTTATTTTTTGCAGCATGGATAAATGCGTTCAGGACAAAGAAATCCATGCCTCCATGCCCAGCACCGGCAGCCTCCCTTTCGTATTTCTTCCAAAGAGGGTGATCGTATTTCAGCAGCCAGGTTTCTGCGTTTTCCCATTGATGTTTTGGCGACTCGTTCTCAATATAGATCCTGTTTCCATCAACTTCCCAAATACCGTTGGCCCCCTGTACCCTGAATCCCAAGGAATAGGGCCTCGGTAAGTTGCAATCATGCGTAATGATGATCGTTTCATTCCTCGCAGTTTTGATGGTCGTGGTGATCACATCACCCTGCCTGAAATCTACCTTGGCGTTGGGATGCCGGGGCCCACCAACATTCAGGACATGATTGTGTAATCCTATGGGTTTTGTAGCGTAAGAAGACATACTTACGAAACGGTTACCCCTGTTAATATCGGC
>JBPEXP010000252.1:0-2196 GCA_052031475.1 Flavobacteriaceae bacterium
CCTGGTTAGATAATTACACATGCCTACGTATCTTTCCACTGCCCCTGAACCACCAAAGCAGATAGGGCTGCCTCATCTCCCTGATAAGCATCCTTTGGTTCTTTTCTGTGATCTGCTGCAACCTTTTCATTCGTTTCCTTACATCAGACCTGCTGAAGAGCGATTGGGCCACCACTTGAAAAGCCAGATCGCTCATATAGGGAAAAACATCTACGAATTCTCCTTTTGGTACGCGGCCCAATTCCTCGGTTATGGCCCGTTCCATCACAGTTAACAAGCCTTCCAGTTTCTTTTTGTGAAAAGCAGGCTGGATCATCCGCCGGTGCACGCGCCAGTGTTCCCCATTTGAAGTTAACAGGCCCCTGCCTATGTACTTGGCAAGGTCTTCGGTCTGCAGCTTGGATTTCCGGTATTTCCTGTGGTTCTTTTGCAGAATGTGCCTGATGATCTCCGGGTCGCGAGTAAAGATAACACCAGAAGGAGGGCCCACTTTTACACGAAAGCTGTCTCCGAATTTTTCAAAGTTTTCACGGTGAAAGGGAAGCGGATTCTTTAGAATTCTTTTCCTGTTGCGAATTACTTCCCAGCGGGTAACGGTAGGTATTTTTTTCATAGCGTAGATCCCAGCAATGTAAAAATAATTCAGGAAATGAGTTTAAGAGCACAAAGGGATCACTTAACTAATATATTTTCAATAAACATTATAGCAATAAACTAGGTCAGGCTGAGCGCCCGCCTGAATGACTCTGTCGGGCAGGGAGTCGAAGCCCAAACGTAAACCAGTCCCATCGTCAGGCTGAGCGCAGTCGAAGCCCAGACGTAAACTAGTGTACTTGTCAGGCTGAGCGCCCGCCTTGACCATTCGGGCAGGCCCGCCTGAACGGACAGGCAGGCAGTCGAAGCCTTGATCTAAGTTTAACCACTGCATTAAGAATTCAGCATATAAGCCTAGTTTTAAGCCTATGGCGCGGAATTGACCTAATTTAAATTAGTGCCTTCCGTGGGTAAAATTCTATGAACTCATACTACGTATACATTCTTTTATGCTCTGACGGATCCCTATATACAGGAATTACCAATGATTTAAACACCAGGCTTAGTCAGCATGAAGCGGGCCGGAACAGCCGTTCTTATACCTATGACAAAAGACCTCTTAATCTCAAATTTGCCAAGGAATTTCAAGATGTTTTGCAAGCCATATATTTTGAGAAGAAGATCAAGCGTTGGACGCGGGCCAAAAAAATGGCACTTATTAGAGGTGATTATAATCACCTAAAAATTCTTGCCGAATGTAGAAATGCCACTCATCATAAATATTGTCCTGAATAGGATGGAGATCTGCGATTTGAAGTTTATGATCTTGGTAGTCACACTTCGACTGCGCTCAGTGTGACAAAATAAGGAAATAGAATGGCTACACTTCGGCTACGCTCAGTGTGACAAAACAAACGCAATCTCAACACTTCGACTGCGCTCGGTGTGACAATTAAAAAAGACCTGGCTGTGTTCCCCCTTTGATCCTGCCCAAATGCTTATAAGCCAGTTCGGTGACTTCCCTGCCCCTGGGGGTCCTCATGATAAAGCCCTGCTGGATCAGGAAAGGTTCATAAACTTCTTCGATGGTTTCGGCATTCTCCGATACGGCTGTGGCCAAAGTTGTTATCCCCACCGGGCCTCCTTTAAACTTATCTATGATCGTAGAAAGGATCTTGTTGTCCATTTCATCCAGGCCATGGGCATCTACATTCAGGGCCTTTAGGCCAAATCTGGAGATCTCCACATCAATTTTGCCATCGCCCTTGATCTGTGCAAAATCGCGTACCCTTCTTAGCAATGCATTTGAGATCCTGGGCGTACCCCTGCTGCGACCAGCGATCTCGATAGCTGCTTCGTCTGTGATAGGCACCTTAAGAATCTGGGCCGATCTCTGTACGATGGTAGACAACAGTTCTGTATGATAATATTCCAGCCGGCTCGTGATCCCGAAGCGTGCTCGCATAGGAGCGGTGAGCAGTCCGGATCTGGTAGTTGCGCCAATAAGTGTAAAGGGCTGAAGGTTGATCTGCACAGAACGGGCATTGGGTCCGGTCTCGATCATAATATCGATCTTGTAGTCCTCCATGGCAGAATATAAATATTCCTCCACAACAGGGCTTAATCTGTGAATCTCATCTATAAACAATACATCCCTTTCTT
>JBPEXP010000253.1:0-1649 GCA_052031475.1 Flavobacteriaceae bacterium
TCAGCATATGGCGGGCAGTTGCTCCAGCCATCCTGAGGTTTTGCCAGGCGCTCATAATAGACCGACTTCCCCCGGCAACCTGCCATGTGTAAAGCTCTGTATTAAGTGGTGCCTGCTCTACTAGAACATTTTCCCAATCTATTTCCAGTTCATCAGCCACGATCATCGGCATGGAAGTCCTTACATTCTGACCGATTTCCGGGTTGGGTGACATGATAGTCACCACCCCGTTATCGCCAATTTTGAGGTAGCCATTAATTTCGAACCACTCTTTGGGCATTTCTATTGCCGCCATGGTTTCGGCCTCTTTGGGTTTACACGCATTTAAAAAGCTGAATCCCAGAACGAGTCCGCCACTGGCCAGGCTGGTATTTTTTATGAAGGCACGCCTGCCGATCTTAGTTTTTACAAGTGTCATAACAGTATTTTTTCAGGTTAGGATTCAGCAGCCAGTTTCACTGCTTTCTTAATACGGACATAGGTTCCGCAGCGGCAGATATTGCCGTTCATCGCGGTCGCGATCTCATCGTCGGTGGGGTTGGGATTCTTGTTTAATAAGGCAGAAGCCGACATAATTTGCCCGGATTGGCAATAGCCGCACTGGGGCACATCTACTTCCAGCCATGCCAGTTGAACCGGGTGATCCCCGTTTTCGGAAAGGCCTTCGATAGTGGTAATTTCCTGGTCGCCCACAGCCGATACGGGGAGTTGGCAGGAGCGCACAGCGTTATCTTCCAGGTGAATGGTACAAGCACCGCATTGTGCAATTCCACAACCGTATTTTGTACCAACCAAATTGAGGTTGTCCCGCAGTACCCAGAGCATAGGGGTGGCGGGATCTACATCAACTTCACGCTTCGTGCCGTTGATCTTTAAAGTGAATTTTCCCATGGTAATTAAATTAGGTATATAAGATAAAGAATTCCCCGATGAACATCTCCCTGAAAATGAGAAATATCCGCCTGGGAATGTTAAATATTCAATTCGATGCCATTATTTCAATTTCCTCCAACCATTTTCGCACGGCTTCCCTCACTTCCTTCTTCCTATCGCCCTTGATAGTCAGATAGATCCCGTCCCTTTCAATCCCCCCTTTTACGGAATACCCCATTAGAACCTCACACCCTTCACACAAGTCTTTTACTTGTTGAAAACCACGGCCTACCCCGTATCCGGCATGGGTGTTAAAAGGGATCACGGTTTTACCTTCCATATTGTTTCTGCTCAGGAAACTCTTGATCGGAGGGGGCAATTGCATGCCCCATGTGGGAAATCCCAGGAAAATAGTATGGTATTCAGAAGTGTTAATTTGAGTTTTCAAAGGCGGCAGAAAGCCTGAGGTATTCTCGTCTACCACCTGTTGAACAGTTGCGTTGTAATCTTCAGGGTATGGTGTCTCCAGTTCCAGGGCTACCAGGTCACCGCCTACAATGTCCCTTATAAGCTCTGCCACGGCTTTGGTGTTTTCAGTACGGGACAAGTACACAATGAGAATCTTGTTCTCCTGGGACTGCTGCTCCGTTATAATAGCTGCTGCACTGTAATGGCCAGCGGAAAGAAAAAATAAGAGTATGAAAATTGACTTGTTCAAACCAGGCCTTATTTCCTCAAATTTCGGGAATAGAATAGTCTTTAGCTGTATAGAATTT
>JBPEXP010000254.1:0-2352 GCA_052031475.1 Flavobacteriaceae bacterium
TGTTTAACAACGTGTTAGTTCCTTGTAAGGTATTGATATCTAGTGTGTCAATTCGTTACCGGAATGTTAAACTGAAGCGGGCATTTGTTAAACTGGAAGATGCTTTTCATACACATTCAAAGGGAAGCCCCAAAAATGAGCTTCCGGCCCCTCTGCTCTGAATCTGCCACACTATTGACTTAATACACTGTTTTTTAGTATATTAAGAGATAATTGTTCGAGTTGAACATCGTAATTTAAAGGAGCTTCAAAAGGCGTTCAAAGGCCTGTATTTTATACATTTGTAAGCTTTGAAAGAAAACTGGGAAAATGAAAAAAACACTCTTCGACAAAGTTTGGGATGCCCATGTAGTTAGGAATATAGAAAACGGTCCGGATGTGCTTTTTATAGACAGGCACCTGGTACACGAGGTCACCAGCCCGGTGGCCTTCCTCGGCCTTAAGAACCGGAATATTAAAGTGCTTTATCCGGAGCGCACTTTTGCCACGGCAGACCACAATACACCCACTATTAATCAGCACCTTCCTGTTAAGGATCCGCTTTCGGCCAACCAGCTGAGGGCATTGGAGAATAACGCAAAAGAACACGGCATACCCTACTGGGGGTTGGGCCATGAAAAGAACGGGATCGTACATGTCATAGGACCAGAGAACGGCATTACTCTTCCAGGTGCTACCATCGTGTGCGGGGATTCGCATACCAGCACTCATGGTGCCTTTGGGGCCATCGCCTTTGGTATTGGGACCTCGGAGGTAGAGATGGTCCTCGCTACCCAATGCATCATGCAGCCTAAACCCAAAAGCATGAGAATTACCGTGAACGGTACTCTTGATGAAGCCGTGACACCAAAAGATGTTGTGCTTTACATTATCTCTAAGCTAACTACTTCGGGTGCCACAGGATACTTTGTGGAATATGCCGGAGAAGTATTTGAGCAGATGAGCATGGAGGGAAGGATGACCGTTTGTAATATGAGCATAGAAATGGGTGCCCGCGGCGGGATGATCGCCCCGGACCAAACCACCTTCGAATATATCAAAGGCAGGGAATACGCTCCCAAAGGCGCCGAATGGGATCAGGCTATGGAATATTGGAAAACCCTGAAAACTGATGAAGGCGCAGACTTTGACAAGGAAGTGGTCTATAACGCTTCAGACATTGAGCCGATGATCACCTATGGAACCAATCCCGGGATGGGCGTGGGCATATCAGAAGGTATCCCGACGGCAGATCGCCTCGAAGCCAGTGCAGCCACTTATAAGAAGTCTCTGGACTATATGGCCTTCAACGAGGGAGAAAATGTCCTGGGCAAGAAGATAGATTTTGTATTTCTCGGGAGCTGCACCAACGGCCGGATTGAAGATTTCAGGTCCTTTGCCAAGATCGTGAAAGGCAGGAAAAAGGCTGAACACGTAACCGCCTGGCTAGTACCGGGATCGCACAAGGTAGAAGAGGCCATCAAGAAAGAAGGCATCCTGGAGATCCTTAACGAGGCAGGATTTGAATTGCGTGAACCGGGCTGCTCTGCCTGCCTGGCCATGAATGACGATAAGATCCCCGCAGGTAAATACGCGGTGAGCACTTCCAACAGGAATTTTGAAGGCAGACAAGGCCCGGGTGCCCGTACACTTCTGGCCAGTCCGCTTGTTGCAGCCGCAGCGGCTGTTACAGGAAAGGTAACGGACCCTAGAGAACTCATGACCCTTGAAACTGTATAAACGACAAGAACGAAAATGGCATACGATAAATTTTATACGCTGACAAGCACGGCAGTACCCCTGCCCATCGAAAATGTGGATACGGACCAGATCATTCCTGCCCGCTTCCTGAAGGCAACGGAAAGAAAGGGATTTGGCGACAACCTGTTCAGGGACTGGAGATATAATCCGGATAATAGCCCAAAGGAACATTTTGTGCTCAATAATCCCATTTATGGGGGAAAGATCCTTGTGGGAGGTAAAAATTTTGGTTCGGGTTCATCCAGGGAACACGCCGCGTGGGCCGTATATGACTACGGGTTTCGCTGTGTTGTATCCAGTTTTTTTGCAGATATTTTTAGGAATAACTGCTTAAATATAGGCGTCTTGCCTGTTCAGGTCAGTGAGGAATTCCTTGCCAAAATCTTCAAAGCCATTGAAGATGACCCCAATACGGAACTGGAGGTACATCTGCCGGAACAAACAATTACCATTCTATCAACCGGCGACAGTGAAGAATTCCATCTGAATAAATACAAGAAGGAGAATCTTCTGAACGGGTTTGACGATATTGATTACCTGTTAAATATCAAAGAAGAGATCAAATCCTTCGCTAAGACAACACCGCTCTAATCTTCTCCCGGATCCACAGCT
>JBPEXP010000255.1:0-4214 GCA_052031475.1 Flavobacteriaceae bacterium
CAGATGAACAGAAGGGAAAAGAGAGATTTCATCGTGCCGGTTTTCCCTTAAATTATGGATTTCCGGTATTTTCGAAAAAGGGCTTATGATTTATTTAACACAAGATAAATCCAAGCTAAGCTTATCCATCCCAGCCTACCATAAGATATTTGATCTTTGCCTGATCGGGAATTTCCACCATTTCAATCGGACGTGTTTTCGTGTATCTCAGGTGGGCAGGAAGTTCTTTTTTGTCGATAGTGAAGTAGATATCGCTTTCTTTGATAAATACAACAACGTTATTAAGTGAAGTGACCACTTTTTGAATGGGATATTCTTTCTTAATATCCCCGAATGTGCTTGAAAGTCCGATGCCCTTTTCAGTCTTGAACCGAGGATCTGCAATGAGAACGTGCTTAACAAGTTGTAAACTGTCGTTTCCGGGGGTAACGGTAAGCAAGTGTTTGCCTCCTTTCTCGTAGATCCTCATTTTGCCATTTCCAATACCCAGACTCAGCTCCAGGGTGTCGCGGACCACGGAATCTGCCTGGTAGAGATCCTCCAGTTCATGTGCCGCGGTATTCATATCTAAAAGGCCTACGCGATCCGAACTGATCACAAAGTAGGGATCGCTTTCACGCTGACATCCGGTAAGGACGATCAGCAAGAAAAACGAAAGAGTACAAAAGTATTTTCGAACCATTCTTATCGCATCACTTTTTTAAGAATTCCCAGTACTCCCCTGATAAAGGTAGCGCTTGTGAGCACTTTTACCACCGGATCTTGCCTGCTGCTCCGCCTTTTCCTGCTGCTGGTTCTCCTCGAACTGCTTTGTTCTCGGGCCTCTTCACGTTCCGCCTCCTTTTCTGCTTTTGCGATCTTTTCATTTAACAACTCATAGGCACTCTCCCGATCTACAACCTCATTGTATTTTGTTGTTAGCTTAGACATACTGATCACCTCCTTAAGCTCGGACGGGGTTAGGATGTCCATACGGCTCATCGGGGCGCGCAAGAGGGTGGCCGCCAGCGGAGTGGGCCTGCCTTTCTCGTCCAGAGCAGTGATCAGGGCCTCCCCGATGCCCAGGGAGGTCAGCACCTGCTTGGTGTCATAATATTCAGAAATAGGATAGTTTTCAGCTGTAAGCTTGATCGCCTTTCGATCCCTGGCCGTAAAGGCCCTTAATGCGTGCTGTACCTTAAGGCCCAGCTGTGAAAGTACAGCGGGAGGTACATCCGTTGGATTCTGGGTTACAAAATACAGTCCGATTCCCTTAGACCGGATCAATTTTACAATACTCTCGATCTGATCCAAAAGGGCGTCCGTAGCTTCCTTGAAGATCAGGTGGGCTTCGTCTATGAAGAAAATCAGTTCCGGCCGGTCACTGTCTCCCTGTTCCGGAAAGGTTGAGTAGATCTCCGCCAACAGGCTTAGCATGAAAGTGGAGAACAGCTTGGGCCTGTCCTGGATGTCTGTCAGCCTCACAATATTGATGTAGCCTCTGCCATTTTCATCAATCCTGGTTAGGTCGTCTACCTCAAAAGACTTTTCGCCAAAAAATAACTCGGCTCCCTGCTGTTCCAGTTCAATGATCTTTCTGAGGATCGTACCCGTTGAGCTTGTGGAGATCCTGCCATATTCTGCGGCGAATTCCTTTTTTCCTGCACCTGTGGCATACTGAAGGACCTTTTTCAGGTCTTTCAGGTCTAGCAGGGGCAGTTTATGGTCATCGCAGTACTTAAAAACGACGGCCAGGATCCCTTCCTGAGTCACACTCAGATCCAGGATCCTGGACAAGAGTACCGGACCAAACTCAGATACGGTAGCCCGGAGCTTTACACCGTCCTGTTCGGATAGCGAGAGTATTTCCACCGGGAATTTTTTTGGTTCAAAGGGCAGACCAATTTTCTCATGCCGTTCATCGATCTTGGGATGACCCGGACTGGGTTGTGCTAATCCGCTGAGGTCTCCTTTAAGGTCCATGAGCAGAACAGGTATCCCTTTCTCGGATAGGTTTTCTGCGATCACCTGGAGGGATTTGGTTTTTCCTGTACCGGTGGCTCCTGCAATGAGTCCGTGCCTGTTCAGTGTTTTCAATGGTACTTTCACATGGGCTCCGGTCATGGTTTCCCCTTCGAGCATGGCTGCTCCCATGATGATAAAATCGCCTTTGCAGCTGTACCCATTTTCTATATGTTCAAAGAATGCTTCTTCCTTACCCATGTTTTAATTTTCGTTAAAAATAGGTTAAATAAGCTCAAGAATAAAACCACTGCAAATTCTTAAATCACGGTCCATGAACTGCGTCCCGGAAATACGCTCATGATCTCATTACCCCAATTTATAGGGTCAATTCCTGATCTCTGCCCTATCTTTGCAAAATGATTCAGCAAGAAATGCTATCCAAGGTAGAACAGGGATTGATGCTGCCCTTGATGGAGGAATTTTACACCATCCAGGGCGAAGGCTATCACAAGGGTACAGCGGCCTATTTCATCAGGATCGGAGGCTGTGACGTGGGCTGCCACTGGTGTGATGTAAAAGAGAGCTGGAATGCGGAGATCCACCCTGCCACAGCTATTGAGAGCATAGTGCAAAATGCTGTTTCTTATTCAGATACCATTGTGATCACCGGGGGAGAACCGCTTACCTGGAACATGGGTCCATTGACAACTGCCCTGAAAAAGCACAATCTTAAAATTCACATAGAGACTTCCGGGGCCTATCCGCTTACGGGACAATGGGACTGGATCTGTCTGTCTCCCAAAAAGAACAAACTACCGGTAGGAGATATATATGTTAAGGCCGATGAATTGAACCCCATCGTTTACAATAAGCATGACTTCCTGTTCGCGGAGGAACAAGCTGCAAAGGTTGGAATGGATTGTGTATTGTATCTCCAGCCCGAATGGAGTGTGCGGGAAAAGACTATCCCACTGATCGTAGACTATGTGATGAAAAACCCCAGATGGAAGGTTTCATTGCAGACCCACAAGTATCTGAATATTCCGTAATTACCGGCCACCGTTAGCCTGGAGGTCCAGTATGCATTCGGCATCCAGTTCAGGGATGGCCTGTCCTTTGGCAGCCCTGCTTTCAAGCATACCCATGATGCCCACTCCAAATTGAAGTTCCGCCCTCATCAGGCATCCGTCTACATCGCAGTGATTGTTACCTACGGGATTACCGTTGCTGTCCAGCACGGGATCCCCGTTTTCGTCAAGCTCAATATCTTCATGATCATTTACAGACGGGCTGCCAATATTTACCAGACCGAAAAGATGACCGAATTCGTGATTTAAGGTAGATGATTCCACATCGGCTGTACTGACCAATGAGCTCTTAGCGGCCAGGTCACGTACCGTTTGTTCATAGATCACCATAGAGGTATTCCTGTAAACAGATCCCAGGGTGACCACTCCGCTATCCGGATCGTCCGTTTCATCAGGCGCATCAGCAAAATAGATATAGATAGCCAGATTATCACCTTCGGAGAAGACCGTTCTGTTTTCATCTTCCAGATTGGCCACTTCCTGGATGGTCAGATCCTGCTGATTAGGCGATGGCAAAGATTGATAGATGATCTCTATATCTTCCTTAAAGGTGCGGTCTCTGAGAAAAGTCTCGAAGGTCTGCATGGCCTCGTCCGTGGGCCTGAAACCCGCAACATGGGCAATTTCAATAGTAAGCTTTGTGAAAAGGTCGTTAGAAAGGATGTCATTGGCCGAATCGCCAACAGATAACAGATTCAGGGTTTTGTCTATGCCCCCTGGGTTGCCGCCACCATTGTTGTCGTCCTTGGAACAGCCCAGGAATAATACCAAAATCCCCAGTAACAGAAATAACGAAATCTTTTTCATGCAATCTTTAATTTAATTAATACCCGGTGATATCATTAACGAAATCACATTCATTCTATTATGATTTTAGCCTCAATCTGGCTAAATAGTCGAAGTGCTTACCCCGACTTACAAGTTCACATGTAAATTTATTTTCCCGGGCAGTTTTTGACAATGTGTTATAATCCAGGTATAACCAGGGAAAAGGTGGGCTTTTGACGCCTTTGTACTCCAGTATAAAATCCACTTCTCCGTAATAATCCACATGGCCGGGCACCCAATACGCGCCGTCTTGGTCCTTTTCGAACATGTAGATGATATCCGAAGAATCTAATAATATCTGTGCTTCAGGCTTCATCAGTGAACGGATTAGGCTAAGAAAATCTGCCAACTGAT
>JBPEXP010000256.1:0-4079 GCA_052031475.1 Flavobacteriaceae bacterium
AGGTCGATCAATTCTTTGGGGGCTATATTCTTTTCCTTGCGTATATTCCTAATCCCGGCGATCACTTCCGCGGTGAATTCGAAT
The DNA here is from genome assembly GCA_052031475.1 of Flavobacteriaceae bacterium. Taxonomy (GTDB): domain Bacteria; phylum Bacteroidota; class Bacteroidia; order Flavobacteriales; family Flavobacteriaceae; genus JAHEJJ01. Next base: position 85 of record JBPEXP010000256.1, read on the forward strand.
TCGCTGAGCAACTGTTGATTTTCCAGGGCTATTTCAGGCCAAGATGATACAATCAGGGCCTGATCAGGGGTCCGTTGATCAATACGCTGCCAAATTTCCTCACTGAGAAAAGGCATAAAGGGATGCAATAGTTTGAGGTTTGCTTCAAAAAGGGAAATAACCTGGCTATAGGTTTGTTTATCAATAGGTTGACCATAGGCAGGCTTAATAATTTCGAGCAACCAGGAACAGAAATCGTCCCAAATTAGTTTGTAAGTGCTCATCAGGGCATCGGAGATGCGGAATTTGTTGTAGTGATCTTCGATCTCGGCAATAGTGCTGGCCAGCTTGGCCTCGTACCACAGCAGTCCCAAAGCAGCGGCATCTGTCTGTTCTGTATCTTTAACTTCCCATCCCTTAATAAGCCTGAAGGCATTCCAAACCTTATTGGCAAAATTCTTGCCTTGCTGACATAGATTTTCGTCAAACAACAGGTCATTTCCGGCTGCCGAGCTAAGCAGTAATCCCACTCGTACACTGTCTGCACCGTAGTGTTTGATCAATTCCAGGGCATCCGGGGAATTTCCAAGAGATTTAGACATTTTTCTGCGCTCCTTATCTCTTACAATACCGGTAAAATATACGTTTTCGAAAGGTCTTTCGCCTTTGAATTCATATCCGGCCATGATCATCCGGGCTACCCAGAAAAAGATTATGTCCGGGGCAGTGACCAGGTCACTGGTCGGATAGTAGTATTTAAAATCTTCATTGTCCGGATCCAGAATTCCGCCAAATACACTCATGGGCCAGAGCCAGGAGGAGAACCAGGTATCCACCACATCTTCGTCCTGCCTCAGGTCACCGGCAGTAAGCTTAGAATTGCCGGTTTTTTGTATGGCCAGTTCCAGTGCGGCTTCAGCACTCTCTGCGACTACAAAATCCTGGCTGCCCGTACCGTAGTAGTAGGCAGGGATCTGCTGTCCCCACCATAATTGCCTGGACAGATTCCAGTCTCTGATGTTCTCCATCCAGTGGCGATAACTGTTCTCAAACTTTTTAGGAAAAAATCTCACTTCCCCGGTCTTCAAAACTGCATGCAGTGCAGGTTTTGCCAGATCTTCCATTTTAAGGAACCACTGTTCGGATAACCTGGGTTCTATCACAGCTTTGGTCCGCTCAGAAGTGCCTACTTTGTTCACATAGCTCTCAGTCTTGACCAGCTTCCCCGATTCCTTGAGTTCTGCCGCGATCAGCTTGCGAACTTCAAAACGGTCTTTCCCCTCATAGTGAAGACCATAGGCATTAAGTGTTGCATCCTCATTAAATATATCGATGATTTCCAGATCGTGCTTTTCACCCAGGGCTTTGTCATTGATATCGTGTGCGGGAGTCACTTTAAGGCATCCCGTGCCAAATTCAAGATCCACGTATTCATCCTCAATAATGGGTATACTTCGATTGCATATGGGTACAATGGCTTTCTTGCCTTTAAGATGAGCATATCTTTCGTCATCCGGGTGAATGCAGATAGCCGTATCTCCCAAAATGGTTTCGGGCCTGGTAGTGGCTATGACCAAAGACTGGTCACTGTCTTCCACGGTGTAGGAGATATAGTAAAGCAGCCCCTGTTTTTCTTCGTAAATAACTTCTTCGTCAGACAAGGTTGTACGGGCCTCAGGGTCCCAGTTTACCATTCGGTGTCCCCGGTATATATAGCCTTTTTCATAGAGATCTACGAACACCTTGATCACCGAGGCTGACAAATCGTCATCCATGGTAAATTTTGTCCTCTTCCAGTCGCAGGAACAACCGAGTTTTTTAAGCTGTTCAAGAATAACACCGCCGTATTCATTCTTCCACTCCCAGGCGTGCTCGAGGAATTCCTGTCTGCTTAAGTCTTTCTTCCCTATACCCTGCTGCTTGAGTTTGGCCACAACCTTAGCCTCCGTGGCTATGGAAGCATGGTCTGTACCCGGAACCCAGCAGGCATTTTTGCCCAGAAGCCGTGCCCGGCGAATGAGTACATCCTGGAGCGTATTATTGAGCATATGGCCCATGTGTAGTACCCCTGTAACATTGGGCGGAGGTATGACTATGGTATAAGCTTCCCTGGAATCGGGTTTGGAATAAAAATAACCGTGCTCCATCCAGTAGTTATACCACTGATCCTCAACATTTTGAGGTTCATATTTAGAGGGGATGGCCATAATTTTGGTACAGTTTTTGTTCTTTAGAATCGGCATTAAAAAATGACTATCGCAATAAATGTTAAAGTAGCGATAATCACCCCGTTTTGCCACAGTGTAAATACGAAACAAAAATAAGTAACGTTAGTAGATAACAAAAGAATTTTGGATGTTGATGCCAAATCGGCTACATTTGAGATTCACCCAAAATCGATAAATGATGAAAAAAACTATTCTATTATTGTTTGTAGGCCTACTTGCTTATAACCTTTCCGCCCAGGAAGTTGCCAAAATTGAATTTAAGGCAGAGACCATGGATTACGGAGTTATAGAAAGAGGCAGCGATGGTGTTAGGGTTTTTGAGTTTACCAATACCGGTACTGCACCGCTTATCATAAGCAAAGTGAGTTCCAGTTGCGGATGCACTATTCCGAAAAAACCCGAAGCCCCCATTCTGCCAGGTGAGTCTGGAGAGATCCAGGTCAAGTACGACACTAACCGGGTTGGGCCCATCAGAAAAGCGGTCACGGTGATCTCTAATGCAGACACACCAACCAAGGTCCTTAAGATCAAAGGTGAGGTAAAGGCTGCGGACGGCAAGTAGTAATTACAACAACCATAAAAAATAACCCCGGATTTGCCCGGGGTTTTTTATTTCAAGACGTTTTCAAGAACAAAGGTGAAAAGCAGGTCCTGATTGTAGCGTTCAATGAGCACCTGAATCCTTTTGCCCTCCTTCTCGTTCAGCATTTTCACCACTTCCTGGAGTTTATAGCGGTGTATGGGTTTTCCATTGATGGCCAGGATGATATCTCCGGCCTTAAGACCAGCTTCCTCGGCCGGACTGCCGGCGCGGATACCAGACACGATAATTTCGGGCACCAGGCTTAACCTGGTCACATCTTCCATCAGCAGCTGAACGTTTCCGAAGTTATCATCACTATTGCCTGAAACCGGCCTGGTTTCCTTAATTTTTTCAGCAATGTAGCGGACCCCGTTGTGCTGCACCTCAATACCACTCATATTGTAGTGGAAGGGCGAATAAAAATTCCCATTCTTTTTAAGTGATATGGAACCATTGGCATAATTAAAAACGATGTCGAAGCGTTTCAGGATCTCTCCACCCAGGCTGCCATTGCGATCTCCCAAATTTTTAATCGCGTCATATGAGGCCAGATCCGGAAAAGCCGCTTTTACATCTTCGAGGGTGAAATCGCCAATTTTGATCCCCTTGATCTTGGTGCGTCTACCAAATATGTCTCCATTGAGGCCTTTCCCCAAATAGTCTTCAAAGTTTTTAACCGGTACACCCAGTCCTGCCTCCTTATCTTTAAAGAGCCAAATGGCATCGCCGCTACCTGTATCCACCAGCAGTTTTACCGGGACTTCCTGTTCTTCCTGGGTAATAACCATGGCGTCTACGTAGGCTTTGCCTTCAATGATGTCCAGGGGAAGATGAGCTACTTTCCTATTCTTTGATTTCTTGTAATGTGCAGGATCGTAAAAACGAAGTACCTGGGCATTGTAGTTAATATCCACTACAAAATCTCTGAACAGGTCATAACCTATGATTCCGTGAACCGGGAAGCCCAGGCTGGGTGAGAAATTCATCCCCTTGTCCAGAATCACATAGACCTGTTGATTATTGTTGACTATATTCTTGATTTTGAATGTATTGCCGTTTGAACGAAGGGCTTTGATCGGATCACCGGTTCCAAGTCCGCGTATATTGATCTCCGACACATTGTTTAACTGAATGGAATCCTGATCTGAAAGATTGAAAAGTATGGGCTTTTTAACCCCGGAGTCTAGTATAAAAGATAGTTTGGC
>JBPEXP010000257.1:0-3844 GCA_052031475.1 Flavobacteriaceae bacterium
AAAACTAAAAGAAATAGGTAGTACTACTTCGATCAGGCATCGTAAAATTGAAAAATGACCGATCATCTTAAATTTTTGGTGGATTACAAGCCGTTGTTTACATTACCGCTGAGAAATTGCACTATGGGAAAGCGAGGGGTCCTTTTACTTTTTCTACTGGTTTCCGGGTGGCTATCAGCCCAGCCAACGGTAAACCTCGTGGGAACTCTGCCTCAGTCTGTCAGGGAGACTTCCGGACTGATCCTATACAATGGCAGGCTGATCACTCACAATGATTCTGGCAATACTCCTCAGCTATTTGAAATAGATACGGTGAGTTTGGCGGTGGTCCGGGTGGTTTCTGTGAGCAACGCCCAAAATATAGACTGGGAAGATCTCACCCAGGATGAAAATTATATTTACATAGGGGATATAGGTAATAACCAGGGCAGCAGAACGGACCTGGCTATATATCGTATCAGCAAGATCGATTACGACTCCTCAGACACTGTTGTGGCGGAGCGCATAGGATTTTCTTATGAAGATCAAACGGATTTTACACCTATGAACAATTCGGACTGGGATGCCGAAGCCCTGACGATTATCCGGGGCCAGTTGACACTTTTTACCAAGCAATGGCAAAGCAATGGCTCAACGGCCTATACCATTCCCAACAGTCCGGGTCAGCATACGGCCGTAAATATCGGAACGGCAGCTGTGGGTGGTTTAATTACCGGAGCGAGTTTTAACGAAGATGCCAACGTCCTCTATCTGCTGGGCTATTCCCAGCAGTTATTGCCTTTTGTAAGGCGATTTCCGGACCCGCCGGGCCCGCTTTCCTTTGGGGGCAGCGGTGAACTTTTCAGCCTGGGGATCGGATTTGCACAGGCTGAAGGCATCACCTTTATCGACCACAACAGCTATTATATTTCTACAGAGGAATTCATCAATGCGAGTCCGCCTATAAACCTTGCGGCCAGTCTTTACCGGATGGAAACGGAGGACGAAATATCTGAGCCAGAACCAGAACCGGAACCCGAGCCCGAACCGGAGCCCGAGCCGGAACCAGAACCGGAGCCTGAAGAAGAAAGACCGGATCTGGTGCTTTTCAGGGAATTCGGCTCCCCCATGCTGCAGTACGAACTCAATGTCACCGGTGACTTGTTCGGGCGAGCTATTTTTGACATTACAGGAAAGCAGATCCAATATACACCTGCTGCAGAGATAAACGCATCAGAGATCAATATCTCATCGTTTGGCAACTCTGTGTACTTCCTCACCTTTTATTTTCGCAACAAGATTGTTTCCAAAGGCTTCATCACCAATTGAAATCGTTGAGTGGTCCTGATATTTAAGGATTTGTTAACAGACCGTCAGGACCTTAATAATTAGTTTTATCCTGATATAAATAATCTAATTACAATGAAACAATTAACTATTCTTATTGGTGCTCTGTTGCTGTCTTTTACAACTCAGGGACAGATAACAGTACCACAACCAAGCCCTTCGGCTAAACTGAAACAGACCGTTGGTCTTACTGACGTAACTGTTAAGTATTCAAGACCTTCTATGAGGGGCAGAACCATTTTTGGAGACCTGGTGCCCTATGACAAGATCTGGCGCACCGGTGCCAATGCGCGTACAACAATTAACTTTTCTGACGATGTGGTCATTAACGGCCAGGAAGTCAAAGCGGGAAGCTATGCCATTTTTACCAAACCAGGAATGACTTCCTGGGAAGTGTATTTTTATGATGAAGCCGATGGTTTTGGAACCCCTGCTGAATTGGATGAAAGCAAGGTGGCTGCCAAAGCCACAGCAGAGGTTAGTGAGATTCCTTTTGACATTGAGACATTCACCATCAGCGTGGATGGCCTTCACAACAACGGAGCCACTCTGGGTATGTACTGGGAGCGGGCTTACGTAGGTGTACCCTTTGAAGTTCCTACCGCGGCCAAAGCCGATAAGAGTATCGAAATGGTCATGGCCGGTCCTTCAGGTAACGACTACTTCGCGGCTGCCTATTATTATCTCAGCGAGAAAAGAGATCTGGAAAAAGCTAAGGAATGGATCGATAAGGCGGTTGCCTCCAATGATCAGGCATTCTGGATGACACGGCAGCAATCCTTGATCTACGCCGCTCTGGGCGATAAAGAAGGAGCGATCAAAGCCGCTAAAAAGTCGCTTGAAGTAGCTGAAGCTGCAGGAAATGAAGACTACGTTAAAATGAATAAGGATTCCCTTAAAGAATGGGGAGCACTGTAAAGCATTTTTAAATAAATTAAAAATGACCCCGGAGCTAAGCTTCGGGGTTTTTTTATAGGTTCAGCGGTTTGCGATCGTGCATCCTGTCAAAGATTTCAATAATGAATGCTATGACAATGACCAGGGAGCACCCAAATGCGTTCAGCCAGAGGTAGGACATCCAATCGTAATACCAGCCCAGGATTACGATCAGCTGAGTGATCAGGGCGGCGATGAAGACAGCATTTCCCCTGATAAACCGGAAAAAGAAGGCGAGCAGGAAGATGCCCAGAACGTTCCCATAGAAAATAGACCCGATAATATTGACCAGTTGGATCAGGTTGTCAAACAGGCTGGCCACACAAGCGATGATAATGGCAATGATTCCCCACATCAGGGTAAATGCCTTGGATACCGTTACATAGTGCCTGGGCGCAAAGTCCTTTTTTTTGTTCCTCTTGTACAGGTCAAGAGCCGTGATGGTACCTAGTGCATTCAGCTCTGAGGCTGTGGAGGACATTGCCGCTGATAATATTACTGCCAACAATAAACCAATGACTCCACGGGGCAGGTTATTCAGGATAAAATGTATGAAGACATAGTCCTTATCATTGATCTCCACCTCCTCGTCAGCCCTTGATATGAGTACTTTGGCGGCGTCCCGATTGATCTTTTCGCGCTCGTTTATTTCCAGCAAAAGATTCTGCGCCTCCCTGGTGCTGTTGTATTCCTTCAGATCCAGGGCGGTACTAAAACCGTTTTGTGCCATTTTCTTCTCGTGCTCTAACTGCCTGTGATTCTCTTCGAGCAGACGGTAGTCTTCCGCATATTCTGAGTTCATCACCGCAGTGGTTGCCGCCGGGTTGAAGTTCAGTGGAGATGGATTATACTGGTAGAATACAAAAACCATGACCCCGACAAGCAGGATAAAAAACTGCATCGGGATCTTTAATATACCGTTGAAGATAAGTCCGAGCTGGCTTTCCCTCACTGATTTTCCCGACAGATAGCGCTGTACCTGGCTTTGGTCTGTGCCAAAGTACGAAAGGGCCAGAAAAAGACCGCCGGTAATGCCGCTCCAGAAGGTATATCTACTGGTCGTATTAAATTCGAAGTCGAGGATATTTAACTTACCCGTGGCCCCTGCTACTTGCATTGCCTTTCCGAAATTTATATCGGCGGGTAAATAACCAAGGATAAAGAAGAACGCCATGAACATACCGAGGAAAATGATGAACATTTGCTGCTTCTGGGTGACGTTCACCGCCTTGGTTCCGCCCGAAACGGTGTAGATGATTACCAGGATGCCTATGATGATGTTCAGGTTCCTGAGATTCCAGCCCAGGACGGCAGAAAGTATGATAGACGGTGCAAATATGGTAATACCGGCTGCCAGGCCCCGGTGAATGAGAAATAAAAAGGCAGCCAGCGTCCTTGTTTTGAGATCAAATCTCCGCTCCAGGAACTCATAGGCTGTATATACTTTTAACTTGTGATAAAGTGGTATAAAGACCATGCAAATAACGATCATGGCCAGCGGCAGCCCGAAGTAAAACTGCGCAAATCCCATCCCGTCATGGAATGCCTGTCCGGGTGTGGAGAGAAAAGTGATGGCACTGGC
>JBPEXP010000258.1:0-9315 GCA_052031475.1 Flavobacteriaceae bacterium
ACCGTAACATTTGCGAGTACTTATACCTATAACAATTTTAAATTGGGCATCGGGATCAATTACCGGACGGGCAAACCATTTACCGAACCACTGCCGGGCACGGACGGCCTGGACTTCAGTACACTCCCGGCCACCATAGTTTATCAGTCGCCAAACAGCAGCCGGCTGCCGGATTATATCCGCGCCGATGCTTCAGCGCTGTACCGTTTTGACCTGAGCAGCCGTGTGAAGGCCTCAGCCGGACTCTCTTTCCTCAACCTGTTGGATCGTGAAAATATTCTCAATGCCTACTACCGCCTGAACAACCAGCTCCAAATTGAGAAGGTGGAGAGTGTGAGCCTGGGCTTCACTCCCAATGTGAGTTTTCGGGTAAGCTTTTAACCCTTGTTCAGGTTCCGGATCACAAATACATGGGGAAAGGTGATGGCGGCCAGGAATGAAAACAGGAACGGCAGGAAACTTCCGGCCTTATCATCCATCAGTATAAACAGGCCAATAAGCGCAAGGACTGAAATACCCCAGTAAAGCCAGGAGGTTTTCAGGTATTTTAGAAAATTATCTTTATTGAGGTCTCCGTACAGATAGGCGATCTGATCAGATAGTGAAGGGATCGAGTGCCATATGATAAAATAGATGGCAAAGGACCAGAGAAGCGAAGCGGTATTAAATACTACAAAGAAAACAACGAGATAAAAGAGTTCAACGACCGTTTCTGATGTGAATTTCCGGGAAGTTTTAAGATATAGCACGATCAGGCTCAGGACGGATAAGACCAGTATAAAATTGAGAATATCGGTCCCGACGGTCATCCCTGTGATATTATTCACAATAGAAGCGACTTCTCCGGCATGGGCCAGGAACAAAATGGAAAGTACGGTCAGTCCATAGGCGGTATAGAATATGTTTTCTTCCCAGGAAGATCCCTGAATCCGGTTTACCCAGTGCTGTTCCCCAAAGTGATAGGCACTAAAAAGGACGAAAAGAGCCAGGGCTATGCCCGGTATGAGATAAAATAATCCCGCCACAACCAGCACAAAGACAACATAGTACATCAATATGCGTAGGAGACTCTTTTTCTTCACCTCCTGGTTTCCCGCTACCTGCAGGAGTTTGATGTCATTGGCCCCGTGAAGTATGCCAAAAGAAAGAATCAGTACATAGGCCAGGCTATCTTCAACAGAATGTTCAAAATAGACTGCAAACCAAAGGGCAAAAAAGGTAGCAACCAGCTTGGCACTGTTCAGATTCGTAAAATAACCCCCTTCAGATTTCATTTTGTTCAATTATTTTAACATAAACTTAAACAAATTTTGTTTAACATATTATATTTTTACTTCAACAAAATTAACTAAATATTATTCAATGGAAAATTTTCTTGCGTCCTTACCATTAGTTGCAAAGTTAGCACCTAATGATTATGTAGGTTTCACCTTCTTTGTAGGGTGTATGGCCATGATGGCAGCTTCTGCCTTCTTCTTCCTGTCAATGAACAGCTATGACAGGAAGTGGAGAACTTCTATCCTGGTGTCCGGATTGATTACTTTCATCGCTGCTGTACACTACTGGTACATGCGCGATTACTGGGCAGCCAATGTAGAGTCTCCTACATTCTTCCGCTATGTAGACTGGATTTTAACCGTACCACTGATGTGTGTAGAGTTCTTTCTGATCCTGAAAGTGGCTGGTGCCAAAAAGTCTTTGATGTGGAAATTGATCTTCCTCTCAGTTATTATGCTGGTAACCGGTTACCTGGGAGAGGCAGTCTACAGAGATTCAGCCTGGTTGTGGGGTCTGATATCAGGTATCGCCTACTTCGTAATCGTATACGAAATATGGCTGGGTAATGCTAAAAAATTGGCTGTCGCAGCCGGTGGAGAAGTGCTTAAAGCTCATAAAATGCTCTGCTGGTTTGTTCTGGTGGGCTGGGCGATCTATCCGATCGGATATATGGCAGGCACCCCGGGATGGTATGAAGGCATCTTTGGCGGATTAGCCATGGATGTAGTCTACAACATTGGTGACGCTGTAAACAAAATTGGTTTCGGCCTGGTAGTATATAACCTCGCTGTGGTGGCTTCTACAAAATCTGAAGCTTAAGGCTTAGTCAGTTGTAAGTCAAATGGAGGTCCGCCTGAAGGCGGACTTCTTTTTTACATTCTCTCAGGAACTTCTATCCCGAGCAAAGCACATCCGGATTCAATGACCTGGCCCACCTTCAGGCTCAGCTTTACCCTGAGATCCCTCTTTCCTGCATCTTGTTCCCCTAAAATAGTTACCTGCTGATAGAAGGAATTAAATTCCCGGACTAGCTCGTAAATATAGTTAGCCAGCAGAGCCGGACTGTAATTCTCGGCTGCATTTATTATCAAGGCTGGATATTGCTCCAGGATCTTGACGAGCTCTTTCTCTTTTTCATGTAAGCCCATTCCGGGATCTGATTCGGCAATAGTTTCACTGCCGCCGGTTTCCAGATATTTTCGGTAGATAGAGCGGATCCTGGCATAGGTATATTGAATAAACGGACCGGTATTGCCCTGGAAATCGACAGATTCCTCGGGATTGAAAAGGATTCGTTTTTTGGGATCTACTTTGAGAATATAATATTTTAACGCTCCAAGCCCAATGACCCGATACAAGGACGCTTTTTCTTCTTCTGTATATCCATCCAACTTACCCAGCTCCTGGGAAATACTTTGGGCCGTGGTGCTCATTTCACTGATCAGGTCATCGGCATCAACTACCGTACCTTCCCTGCTCTTCATTTTTCCACTGGGCAGGTCTACCATACCATAACTCAGATGGTATAATTGATCGGCCCAATGATAACCCAGTTTCTTTAAAATCAGAAACAGTACTTTAAAGTGATAATCCTGCTCATTACCCACCGTATAGACCATACCCGTGATATCCGGATAATCCTTTACCCGTTGCAGGGCCGTACCTAAGTCCTGGGTCATATAGACCGAGGTTCCGTCTGAGCGCAATACGATCTTTTCGTCCAACCCATCATCGGTGAGGTCTATCCAGACGCTTCCATCCTCCTTTCTGAAGAAGACTCCCTGCTCTAATCCCTGCTGGATCACATCTTTGCCCAACAGGTAAGTATCGCTTTCGTAGTAGAGCTTATCAAAATCTACCCCCAGATTTTCATAGGTCTCATCGAACCCTTCATAGACCCAACCGTTCATCTTTTTCCAAAGGGCAACAACTTCGGGGTCTCCGGCCTCCCATTTTCTCAGCAATTCCTGGGCCTCCAGCAGAACAGGTGCTTCTTTCTCAGCCGCCTCTTTAGCAATTCCCTGCGAGATAAGATCGGCAACTTGTTCCTGGTAGATCTTGTTAAATGCCACATAATAATTGCCCACCAGTTTGTCTCCTTTGATCCCGCTTTCAGAAGGGGTCTCACCTCCTCCGGATTTTAACCAGGCAATCATGCTCTTACAGATATGGATCCCCCGGTCATTGACTATTTGCGTTTTGTATACTTTCCTGCCGGAAGCTTTCAGGATCTCAGAAACCGAATAGCCGAGAAGGAGATTCCTCACGTGTCCCAGGTGCAGCGGCTTATTGGTATTGGGCGAAGAATATTCAACCATTACAGCGTCTCCCGAAGGTTCCGCACTTTTTCCGTAGTCTTCAAGGCTGTAAATGCTGTTGAGAAATCCGATATAGTATGCGTCAGAGACTACCAGGTTCAGGAAGCCCTTCACCACATTATAGCTCTCAATTTCAGGAATGTGCTTAAGAAGGGTACTGCCCAGTTTCTCACCAATTTCTGCCGGATTGCCCTTTAAATATTTCAGCATAGGAAATACCACTACGGTGATATCTCCTTCAAAATCCTTCCTCGTGGGCTGTAATTCAACGCTGGGTAAAGTTACTCCGTACAATGCCTCTGCCGATTTCTTTACTTCCTGTTCAATGCGCTGCTGCATCTTCATCGCTGACCCTGTTAAGGCTGCAAATCTACGCATTTTTTGTACGATAGGAATTAATTATAGTGTCTGCTTTCGCAGGCGAAATCAAATGGTTATTTTTATGTGAAATGCTATGAAAATCAGGACTTATGCTAGTAAATGTAAGCTACAACAATAAGGAGATCACACAGAAGGTTGACGACGAGGTTGGTAAGCCCTTTAATCTCAGACAACGGCTGCAAATGGGCGGCGTGGGATCACCTAAACTATTCATTACGGCCAGCAGTGTGGAGATCAGGAATTTGTTAATTCTGGATAACAACCTGGACAGCTGTAATATTGAAATGAGGCCCAGGGGAATTATTCTCAGATTCCGGTCGTTGCTGGAGACCTATGCTTTGGTCATTCCCTTTTACAAATTGTCTGTCTACAAAGGTGATGTGGCCACCTACTCCGTTTATAGGGATCACTATTTTGTAAAGGTCAAGGCCGATACCAAAGCCGTACAAAAATTCTTCAAAAAACTGCTGGATTACAAAACTGATAATGCACCCACTTCGGTAGAAGATCTATAGGCCATGAAAATACTTCTAACAGGTGCCAATGGCTATATAGGAATGCGCCTATTGCCCCAGCTGCTTGAAATGGGACACGAGGTGGTCTGCGCAGTGCGAGACGAGAAAAGACTGAGCATTGATGCCGAGACTCGTTCCAGGATACAGGTAGTTGAAATTGATTTCCTGGACGCCGTAGATCAGGAAAAACTGCCTAAAGACCTTGAGGCTGCTTATTTTTTAATCCATTCCATGGGCGCCTCCACCAGTGGTTTCAGTGAAATGGAGGCCCGAACGGCCAATAATTTCAACAAATACGTAGCGAACACCCATATTGAACAGGTGGTTTACCTCAGTGGCATTGTCAATGACGAGGAACTATCCACCCACTTAAAGTCGCGCAAGAATGTGGAAGACATCTTAGGTGAGGGCAAGTACCATCTCACTGTTTTGCGGGCGGGCATCATTGTAGGGTCGGGCAGCTCTTCCTTCGAGATCATTAGAGATCTCTGCGAGAAACTCCCTGTTATGATCACGCCCAAATGGGTATTGACGCGTTCTCAGCCCATTGCCATAAGAGATGTTATCAATTTTCTGACTTCGGTCCTTGGCAATAAGCAGACCTATGGACAGTCTTTTGATATTGCTGGTCCTGATATTCTTACCTATAAAGAAATGCTTCAGCTATACGCCAAGGCCCGTGGTTTTAAGAACTGGATTTTTACCGTTCCGGTAATGACACCCAAACTATCTTCATACTGGCTGTATTTTGTCACCTCCACTTCCTACAAGCTTGCCGTAAACCTGGTAGACAGCATGAAGATAGAAGTAATCGCCAGGGATAATCGCCTGGCTGAGATGCTGGGTATCAAAACCCATACCTACCTGGAGGCTATCGATATGGCCTTTGCCAAGATCGAACAAAACCTGGTGGTCAGCAGCTGGAAAGACAGTATGATCAGTGGCCGGTTTAACAGGAACCTGGAAAAATACATCCAGGTACCCCAGTTCGGCGTTTTGAAAGATGAGAAAAAATTAAAGGTTGAACAAACAGACAAGGTCCTGGACAGGATCTGGAGAATAGGCGGGGATAATGGATGGTACTACGGCAACTGGTTGTGGAAAATCCGTGGTTTTCTGGACAAATTAACCGGCGGTGTTGGTCTAAGAAGGGGCCGGACGCATCCGGATAGGATCTATCCTGGGGATGCTCTGGATTTCTGGCGTGTACTTCTGGCCGATAAGGAAAAACGCCGCCTGCTGCTATTTGCTGAAATGCGCCTGCCCGGAGAGGCCTGGCTGGAATTTAAGATAGATAGTGACAACGTGTTGCATCAGACTGCTACTTTCAGACCCAGGGGATTAAAAGGAAGGCTTTACTGGTATACCATCCTGCCGTTTCATTATTTCATCTTCGGGGGTATGATCAGAGGCATTGCAAAAGTTTAATATTTTCTTAGCGCTCCCGGTAACGAAATTGTCCGTAATTCGTTCTTAGTAATACAGAACATGTATACGGATACTTTAAAATGAAATACTCAAGTCTTCTCTTTGCAATTTTAGTTTTCCTCTCTGGCACCAGTCTCCACAGTCAGGCCATCAGCTCCAGGATTGTGGATGCCAAAACCGGTGAAGCCATACCTTATGCAACAATACAATACGGAGACAGCAGAGGCATCATTACTAATGATGAAGGAGCTTTCAGCCTCTATTTGAGCAATTCTACAGCCCCGGATTCACTCTATATCTCCTGTATGGGTTATGAGAAAACCGCTATAGCCCTTCAAAAAGCCATAGACAGCGTTATTGCCATCGACCCTAAACCCATTGAACTCAGCGAGGTCTATCTCTTTGATCACGAGCTGGAAGCCGATGAGATTATCGAAAAGGTCAAGGCTAATCTGGCCGACAACTATAAAAAACAAACCATCAGACAGCGCTTGTTCTTCAGAAAATCGAGCCTGGACCGGATGAGAAAATTTAATATAGATTTTAAGGAATCGACCATTGAAGAATTTAACGAAGCTTTTATAGACAGTGTCCTGTCTGTGCTGCCCAAAGGGAATGCCTATTATACCGAGAGTTTATGTGATTACTATCAGCAAGGGGACTCAAGCCGACTTAAAATTGAAAAGGCTGCAGAACTTTATAACAAAGACAATGAGGTCTCTATGGAAGCCCTTGGAAAAAAAATGGAGGATATATTCAGGGCCAACGTGAAGCCGGATTCCTACCTGAAGATCAAATCGGGCATATTTGGCACTAAAGTACAGGTAGACTCCATTCTGGAAGCCTCAGATGAAGCTGCTGAACTGGAAGACGAGCTCAATGAAGATAAAAAGGATTTCCATTCAGGAAAAAGATGGCAATTGAACGAATTGTACAGCGGGCTCTTTTATCAGGAAGAACCCAAACTAAATGTCATCAGCAAGCACAGGAAATACAATTTTGAAGTAAAAGGGTATACGAGCATAGACGAACAGGGGGTGTACGTCATCAGTTTTGTGCCAAAAGGAGGAGCAGATTTTGAAGGTACGCTCTACGTGAACCTGGAAGACTTTGCCGTGATGCGCCTGGACTACTCTAATGTCAAGTCTCTGCGCCGTATAAAATTACTTGGGTTTCACTATGAAGAAACCCATTTTAAGGGTACGACAATCTTTGCCAAAAATAGTCTGGGATACTACGATCTGCGTTTTATTAATCGGGTTGAAGGCAGGTTAATGGGCGTAGACAGACCACTTAAGGTCATTGAAAAGAACAAGAATGTGAAGGGCAGAAGAAAACAGAACGAGCTTTCACTTAATATAGACCTGGTAAATTTCAATACAGAAAAATACGAACTTGTCGTCTATGACTCCAGTGCGGTTTCTGCTGAGGAATTTGCGGCCGTCCGTGAAAATGAAACCGTTGAGGCCACCTATTTGTCCAAATACGATCCGGATTTTTGGAATGGCTATAACATTATGGAACCCAACCAGGCCATCAGGGAATTTACCGCCGAATCTAGATAGATTGCCAAAAGTCAATTTACAGTATCTTTAAAGCGAATCAATCTGCTTTAGAGACCATCCGCAGCTTCCTGTCAAATAACCTGTTGTTGAGTATTTCACTGGGTATCCTTCTGGGATTTACCCTGACAGTATTCTTTTTTACCACAGCCAGTTACGACTACATTGAAGGGGCCTCTCTTTGGGTTCGAAATTACTTCGGCTTCTTTTATCTATATCTGGGACTGGGCAGTGTGCTTTTGCTGATCGTTCTGGCTATTTCCCCACTGGGTTCTATGCGGCTTGGAAAAAAAGAAGACCGCCCCAGGTTCTCAACCTGGGCATGGATTTCAATGCTTTACAGTGCGGGCATGGGTGCAGGTATTCTCTTGCGTGCCGTTCAGGAGCCTGTTTATATGAAGATTCACCCGCCTTACCAAAGCAGGCTGGGCCCTGACATCCTGGCCCTTGAATACACCTTTTATCAATGGGGCTTTACACCCTGGGCCTTCTATGGAATATTCGCCGTCATAGTTGGATATGCCTTATTTGTGAAGCACAAAAAAGTCCGTGTTAGCAATACGATTGAAGACGTCATTACCAACAAACTTGCCAGAAGAGGGATCGATGTCATTACCATTTTAACCACCGTATTTGGTCTTATAGCCGCGGTAGGCCTGGGCACTACCCAGATCAATGGAGGCCTTAATCATTTAAGTGATTACAGTTTTGGACTGATTACCACCCTGCTTCTGGCTTCCGTAGTATGTGTCCTCGCCTTTGTCTCTGTCTGGAGAGGAGTTGATAAGGGGATCAAAGTAATTTCAAAATTCAATATCCTGGTCACCCTCTTTCTTTTGTGCTACGTGCTGATCACAAGCAACCTCCTTGATATTCTCAGCTCATTTACCAGGGCCACATTAGCTTATTTGATAGATTTCGTCCCGATGAGCCTCGCCTTCGGTTCCTATGACCCCGGTATTGAATTCCTAACTGACTGGACCTTTTATTATTGGGCTTTCTGGCTGGCCTGGGCACCTTTTACCGGTATTTTTATCGCCAGGATCTCCCAGGGTAGAACGCTCAGGCAATTACTTCTGGGTGTGATGATCA
Source organism: Flavobacteriaceae bacterium (assembly GCA_052031475.1). Taxonomy (GTDB): domain Bacteria; phylum Bacteroidota; class Bacteroidia; order Flavobacteriales; family Flavobacteriaceae; genus JAHEJJ01. Next base: position 8,575 of record JBPEXP010000258.1, read on the forward strand.
TCCCTTCGTTAGGGACTTTCATGTGGTTTTCCGCTTTTGGCACCTCTGCCTTTCAACTCATGGAGCAGTGGGTGGCGTACAACGGGGAGTTCGACAATGTATTTTCCTCCATTTTTGTCTTCTTCCAGTCCTATCCTGCTGCCGACTGGCTGAATGGCATCACGATCTTCCTCCTGATCAGTTTTCTGGTCACTTCTGTAGATTCTGCCGTACTGGTCCTGAGCATGTTCACGGACCGGGGGAAACAGGACCCGGCGAGATCACACAGATTACTCTGGTCTGCGATCATTTTACTCAGCACCCTCGCCCTAATCCTTTTGGGTCATGCCCGCAGTGACATAGATGTGCTGGTAGCTATTCAGAAATTACTGATTATTACTTCTTTGCCATTCTCCCTTTTTATCCTGGTGATGACAGCGATCTATCTCAGGGAGGTGATCACAAAAAAGATGTGGAAATAATTGTTATACTCACTCCGTCTCGCGCGGGAGGAACACCTCAGCCATCATACAGCGGGCACTACCTCCACCACAGGTTTCAATGGTGTCAAGCGAGCTGTGGATAATGGGATTGTGGGCTTCAATGCGGGCGATCTGTTCCTCTGTCAGGCTGTGGTAAGCAGCTGAACTCATCACCAGATAGCGCTGATTATCTTTGCCCAAAACCTGGAGCATGTTGCCTGCAAAATGGTGCATTTGTGCTTCGCTTATCTCAATGATCTCTTTGTCAGTTGCCTGTAGA
>JBPEXP010000259.1:0-7900 GCA_052031475.1 Flavobacteriaceae bacterium
CAGCCGGCACGGTGGTCTCGAGAATGATTGACGGACTGGGCTTTCGATATTACTGGGCAACACAGGGACTTAGACCGGAAGACCTGGTCTATAAGCCCTCCCAAACCAACAGGACCATAGAGGAGACTGTGGATCACGTTTATAATTTATCACGCGTCATTTATAATTCTGCCGTAAAAAAAGCCAATGACCGCACAGGTTCATTAGAGAACAACCTGTCATTCCAGGCAAAAAGAGCCATGACTCTGCAAAACCTGAAAAAGGCCAGTGAAATATTTCTGGAAGTCAAGGACCTGTCGGACCACAAAGTAATTTTTATCACTCCGTCCGGCGCCCGCGAATACCCTTTCTGGAACCAGATCAACGGTCCTATTGAAGACGCGGTCTGGCACTGTGGTCAGATTGTTGCGCTAAGAAGGGCCAGTGGCAACCCTTTTGACTCCAATGTCAGTGTTTTTCAGGGTAAAAAAAGAACTGCGCCCAGGTAAAAATTTCCTGCAAATTTGTCCAATTAGTTCTTAGCCATTCGTCAATAAATAAAAGTTCTGAATATTAACACTGTTGCTGCGTCTGCAATTACGGTTGGAAACGTATATAAGACAAGTGAATATTTAGTATCTTGTATATTCTGAAAAGACACGTAATCCATTAATCTTAAATTATTTCCAATGAAAAAATTAACTGCACCCCTCCTGGCCATTGCCTTCCTCAGTTTTGGTCTGGTGAGTGAAAAACTAACTGATGAGGAACGATCTAAAGTGGTCACTAAGCTCACCGAGACCCACGAGTCCCTGGCCAACACTGTAGATGGTCTTAGCGAAGATCAATTGAATTTTAAGAGCACTGAAGAATCGTGGTCTATTGCTGAAATAGTTGAGCACCTGACCATTTCTGAGCACGCTTTCAATGACATGCTGAAGGCGACTTTGGAAACAGCACCGGACGAAGCCATGAATACCAGCGCTACGATGAGTGATGAAGATCTTTACGCCATGATCTCAAATAGGGATCAGAAGGTCAAGACCTCTGAAGCCTTTGAGCCTACAGGTAAATTCGGTACGTATGAGGAAACCTTGGCTGCACTTACTACCAAGCGTGAAGAGCACATTGAATTTTTGAAGACTTCTGAAGATGATTTCCGCAATCACTACAAGGAAATGCCTTTTGGAACCATTGATGCCTATCAGATGGTCCTCTTTATGGCAGGACATACAGAACGCCATGTGAAGCAAATGGATGAGGTAATGTCTGACGAGAATTTTCCGGAAGAATAGAAGATACCCATATCAAATATAAGCGACTCCCGATCTACAAAAAGGTCGGGAGTTTTTTTTGAATATGTATTTTTAGGCGATGACCTTTTTCACATTTATTCTCTTCACGGCCTTTGTAGCTTTTTACGCCACCTGGAAGCTGCGCAAAGACCGTCTACAGACTCAGGATGGTTACTTCCTGGGAGGCAGATCCCTGTCAGGGATAGTCATTGCAGGGTCCCTGCTGCTTACCAATATATCCACCGAACACCTGGTGGGGATGAACGGTTCGGCTTATAAAAACGGTGCTATCATCATCGCGTGGGAGGTAACCTCATCTATTGCCCTGGTAGTAGCCGCCTTGTATTTTGCGCCGCGCTATCTGAAAATGGGTCTGACCACTATTCCCCAATTCCTCGAAAACCGCTTTGACGGGATGACCCGGACTATTATTGCTCTTTTACTGATCATTTCCTTTGTTGCCACCCTTTTACCCATTGTATTGTACACAGGGGCACTAAACATTGAAGCGATATTTGAGATCTCTGATTTGCTCTCGGTGAGCAGGGAAAAGGGCATTTGGATCACTATCTGGGTGGTTGGGAGCATTGGTGCAGTATATGCTATTTTCGGGGGATTAAAAATGGTTGCCTATACCGATACCATCAATGGTTTCGGACTGCTGGTGGCCGGGTTGATGGTCCCTGCTCTGGCTCTGATCCATATCGGGGATGGCAATATATGGACCGGAGGCGTGGAAGTCTTTGAGAACAGTCCGGAAAAGTTCAATGTAGTGAGTCAGGAAGCAGGAATAGGCACCGGTGCCAGATCGGCCATACTACCCTTTGAGGTTCTGTTTACAGGATTGATGATCAACCAGATCTACTTCTGGGCCATGCATCAGTCTATCATACAAAGGGTCTTAGGCGCGGCCAGCCTGAAAGAAGCCCAGAAGGGATTGTTATACACCGGACTTTTAAAGATCCTTGTTCCTCTGATCATCGTATTCCCGGGTATCATCGGATTCTACTATTTTGGCGATAGCATGTATCAGGATCCGGACCGCGTATATCCGGAGTTGGTGAAAATGGTGCTGCCTGCCTGGCTTACAGGATTTTTTGTAGCGGTAATGACCGGTGCCATCCTCACTACCTTCAACAGCGCCCTGAACAGTGCAGCTACCATTTTTAGCCTGGGCATCTACAAGAGATATATCCGTAAAAACGCTTCGGAAAGGAGATTGGTTGGAGCAGGTAAATTATGCTCGGCAATCCTCGCTTTTTTTGCCATCGGTATTGCACCTTTTGTGGCCAAGGCGCCTGAAGGACTTTACCAGTTGCTGCAGCAGCTGAACGGCATATTTTTTATTCCCATGGCGAGCGTGGTATTGGCCGGTTTTCTCTTTCCGAGAGTTGATGCCCGAGGCGCGAAATACGGCTTATTTTTCGGACTTTTTTTCTACGTGATCACATACTATATTTTGGCTCTTGAGCTTCATTTCGTCCATCTGTGGGGGTTGGAATTTGTTCTTAATATCGCTGTCATGCACCTGGCCTCCAGGAAGACAAGTAGTAGGAAAGGCATTTCCCTGCCCGATGCGGGAATTCTGGATATGAAACCCTGGAAATATGCCAGGGCTTTCAGCTTATTCCTGGTGGTATTCACGGTATTTTTGTACCTTTTACTTGGCAATGTCTGATACCGATAAAATATTTCGAGATTACGAGTCTACAGATGTAAAAGCTTCTGTAAGAGAACACTACCGCAAAATGCGGAGCAGGCAAACCCTGGATTACGTTCGCAGAATGCACGAAAAGTATCTGCGTTTTGAGCATCCTATGGACTTGTGGGAAGCGATGAGCCATCTGAATAAATTGGTAGATGTGAGCGACCCGGACCTGGATCTTCCCAATGTGCAACACCTGATCCAGAGCGCCGAGGCCATACGGGCAGACAACAGGCCAGACTGGATGCAGCTGGTTGGCCTGATTCACGACCTGGGAAAGGTCATGTATCTGTGGGGCAGCGACGAAGACGGCACCAGTCAGGATGAACAATGGGGCATGGTGGGCGATGTTTTTGTTGTAGGATGTGCCCTGCCTGATAGTTGTGTATATCCAGAATTCAATGAATTAAATCCGGATTCACATGATGAGCGTTACAACACTGAATTGGGCATCTATAAGGAAGGTTGCGGTCTGGACGCCTTAACTCTCGCATGGGGCCATGATGAATATCTCTTCAGGGTCCTCGAAAATCACCCAGACAACAATCTGCCTGAGGCAGCTATGGTCATGATCCGCTACCACAGTTTTTATCCATGGCACAGCGGTGGCAGTTATCAATCACTGCTCAAAAAAGAAGACGATCAATACCTCAAATGGATAAAAGACTTCAATCAATACGATCTTTATACCAAGAGCAATAAAGTTTATGATCTGGAAGATGTAATGGAATACTATGATCCCATTGCAAAAAAATACCTCGGCGAAGGAGCGATCTACTGGTAGACAGACAATCCGGGCTATTATAGCGGAAATTGGACGTCGTAATTTTAGTTAAACTTAACAACTCTCTATGATCATATTCATTAACTTACAAAGAGTTAGAATGATTTTTTGGCAATCCATCACTTAAAAACTATGAAAATGAATCTTCAAACAATCCGATTATCAAAAATGTACTGGAAAGCAGCCCTTTTGCTGCTTTGTGCAACCCTGGCAGTTCCCATACATCAAGTAGAGGCTTTTCAGGTGACTCCTCAGCAGGAGGAAATGGACTATAACCAGTACAAGGGGGAGGTAGTAGACAGCCAGTCTAAAAACCCTCTGGTCTTTGCCAGCATTTCGCTTGAAGGGGCCAACATAAGTACGGTTTCCAACACCGAAGGCAGTTTTTTGCTCAAGGTACCCAAAGAAACTACCAGCGGAAATGTCATGGTTGCATTTCTGGGCTACAAAACCAGGATCATTCCACTAAGCCAGTTAAGGCCCGAAAAAAACACGATCGAACTTGATGTTTCTATCACGCGATTAGAAGAGGTGGATATTACCATTCCCAGAAGTGCTGAAAACCTGGTCAGGGAAACGCTGCAGCGAAAGGGTGAGAACTACTTTGACGATCCGACTTTGATGACAGCTTTTTACCGTGAAACCATTAAGAAAAGAAGGAAAAATGTCTCTCTGTCCGAAGCGGTGGTCAATATTTATAAAACTCCTTACACATCGGCTAAGCGGGATGCCGTACAACTTTATAAAGCCAGAAAAAGTACGGATTACAGCAAGCTGGATACGGTGGTACTCAAATTACAGGGCGGGCCCTACAATGCGCTCTTCGTGGATATCATGAAGTACCCGGAGTACATTTTTGCCAGCGATAGAATATCGGACTACCGTTTTAGTTTTGATCGTTCAACGCGGATCAATGATAAATTGATATTTGTAGTAAATTTTAAACAACGACCGGAAATCACCGAACCGCTTTATCAGGGCAAGTTATTTATCGATGCCGAGAATAAAATTCTCACCAGTGCCATCTACTCTCTCAATATTACCAATCAGGCAATGGCCAGCAGGATGTTTGTACGCAGAAAGCCACGCAATGCCTCTGTATATCCGGAAGAAGTAGCTTACCGGGTAGATTACCGGGAAAAAGATGGGCGATGGTACTACAGCTACAGCAACGTACTTTTAGAGTTTAAGGTGGACTGGGACAGAAAGCTTTTTAATTCTGTTTACAGCATGACTGCAGAGATGGCTATTACCGACTGGGAAAAGAATATGGATGGAAATATGCCAAAAGGAAAAGAAAGGATCAGATCCAACATTATTATGACTGATGAGGCCATAGGATTCTCGGATCCGGATTTCTGGGGCGAATACAATATCATCGAACCTGAAAAATCTATTGAATCTGCCATCAGAAAAATCCAAAGACAGCTAAAAAAAGAGAAACCTGAAGGCGGTGCATCCGCTCCTTAAGTATAAAATTTTAGTTTCGATTAAAGCATAAAGATCAGTCTATCCGGACTGATCTTTTCTGATTTAGGTGGGGATATTGATCCTGATCATCGACCTGTAAAGGGCTGGATCATTTATGAACAATTGTTTATAATTTCAGTTCATAAAGTGTTGATTTATTTTCTGTTACAAAATTTGGTAGTACTGGTCAAATCGCCTATATTTATTTCATGGTTTTAAAGGTAAGCCTGTCTAGGGCAGATCTGTATGACCATTATAAAGTTGACGTTCTTTATATTGTTGTTTAACCAGACAGGAAGAAGAGGTAACTTGTTACTCCTTCGGAATAGACGGCGAGCGTAAAGAAAAGGGGCTGTCGCCCTTTGGACACTATGTGAGTACTTTTGATTTAAGTATGAAACTTCGGTTTGATGTTTAAAATAAAAGCACAAAAACGACAAGAAGGAGACTTCGGTAGTTGCTCGATACTTGTATCGAGGCGAAAAAGATTCCAAACGTTGAAGCAGTGAGCGAATGCAATCAATGGTTGCGGTGCGGTACTCCGGTACAGCACGAAAAGTTTGCAAGCTGTTTCTAGAAAGCCATATCAATGTACCCGTTACAATGATATGGCTTTTGTCTTTTAAAAATCTCGACTGAACCTGTCAAACTTTCCCTTTACCCGGTTATTTTCGGACTCTTAAAATTGTATATTTGCTGCTCTTAAAGGAATAATCGATCATTTTATGCCTAAAATAATCTACACCAAAACTGATGAGGCTCCAGCTTTGGCCACTCAATCATTTCTACCCATTGTAAAAGCCCTGACTAAAACGGCCGGCATCGAGATGGAAACCAAAGACATCTCACTGTCCGGAAGAATATTGGCAACCTTCCCTGATTATCTCACTGCTGATCAGCAAGTATCAGACGATTTGGCATTTTTGGGAGAAATGGCCAAAGACCCGGACGCTAACATTATAAAATTACCCAATATAAGCGCCTCCATACCCCAGCTTAAGGAGGCCATCAAAGAACTGCGATACAAAGGCTACGCTTTGCCCGAATACCCGGATGAGCCAGGCTCAGAAGAAGAGAAGGCGGTGAAGGCGAGGTATGACAAGATCAAGGGGAGCGCAGTAAATCCTGTGTTAAGAGAAGGAAACTCTGACCGAAGGGCCCCAAAACCGATAAAGAACTACGCCAAAAAAAACCCGCACAGCATGGGGGCCTGGAGCGCCGATTCCAAGACCCACGTCGCAACCATGGAACATGGCGACTTTAAATCCAATGAAAAGTCACTGACACTTAACAATAATGTTGAACTGCGTATCGAACTCGTCAGTAATACCGGTGAAGTTAAAGTGTTAAAAGAAAAAGTAAGTGTTCAGGCCGGGGAGATCATCGATGCCACGGTAATGAGCAAAAAAGCACTCATCAATTTTTTAGAGGAACAGATCAGTGACGCCAAGGAGAAAGGTGTGCTGTTCTCCGTGCATCTGAAGGCAACCATGATGAAAGTCTCAGACCCTATCATCTTTGGCCACGTAGTGGAGTCTTATTTTGACGAGGTCTTTGAAAAGTACGACGACGCCTTTGAGGAACTGGGTATCAGTTCAAGGGATGGCCTGGAGAGCCTGATGGAAAATCTGAAAAAGCTGCCCAAAGGAAAAAGGATGTGTGTTGAGAATGACATCAAAAAGGCGATGAATGACGGTCCGGACCTGGCCATGGTTAACTCGGACAAGGGCATAACCAACCTGCATGTACCCAGTGACGTGATCATAGATGCCTCTATGCCGGCCATGATTCGCAGCAGCGGGCAAATGTGGAATGCACAGGGAAAACTACAGGATACCAAGGCAGTAATCCCGGACAGCAGCTACGCAGGCATCTACCAGGCTACTATAGACTTCTGCAAGGAACACGGAGCCTTTGACCCTCGCACTATGGGCACGGTGCCTAACGTTGGCCTGATGGCTCAGAAAGCCGAGGAATACGGGTCACATGATAAGACTTTTGAAATTGGTTCGGATGGTCTTGTAAGAGTGGTTGATAGTGCAACCGGAGATACCATGCTTGAACACAGCGTTGAAACCGGGGATATTTGGCGCATGTGCCAGGTGAAGGATGGTCCGGTGCGCGACTGGGTAAAATTGGCCGTCAACAGAGCGCGGGATTCTAAGACCCCAGCCGTTTTCTGGCTCGATAAAAACAGGGCTCACGATGCTGAACTCATCAAAAAAGTAGAAAAGTATTTACCGGAGCTGAATACTGATGGTTTGGATCTCCAAATCCTGTCACCCGTAGAAGCTACCAAACACACGCTGAAACGCATCAAAGAAGGCAAGGATACTATTTCGGTTTCCGGAAACGTCTTGAGGGATTATTTAACTGACCTCTTTCCCATCCTCGAAGTGGGGACCAGTGCCAAAATGCTCTCCATTGTTCCCTTGATGAACGGAGGAGGCTTATTTGAAACCGGCGCAGGAGGTTCTGCCCCCAAGCACGTGGAACAGTTCCTTGAAGAAGGACATTTGCGATGGGATTCACTGGGCGAATTTCTTGCCCTGGGCGTCTCACTGGAATTCTTCGGTCAGAAATACAACAACCAAAAAGCGCTGATCCTGGCTGAAACCCTCGATATAGCTACGGAGGAATTCCTCGATAACGACAGGTCCCCATCGC
>JBPEXP010000026.1:0-2677 GCA_052031475.1 Flavobacteriaceae bacterium
CCGCACATTACTTTCAGCAAAAGGGGCATGCTTTGTATTACGCTCCCAAGACCCATTCATCTCTTCTTATGGCTGGAGAAGATACTTTTCCCACCTACGGGGATCTTAAAGAAGCCCTTGAACAGGAAGTCAAAGTTGGGCGTCCGCAAAAGCCGGTGATCCTGATGGAAACCATTCAAATGGCAGGAGGGCACTACCCGCACTTTGAGGCCTTGGGCACGTTGCCGCTTACAGACTGCATCCTGGTTGCGGATGACAGCCATGGATTAGGACTGGTGGGTTCCCATGGTGAGGGTTGCATCGAGATTCTAAAGGCCCTGAAGCCTAAAGACCTGATCGTGGTATCTTCTCTGGGAAAGGCCCTTGGTATTCAGGGAGGAGCTATTTTTGGAAGCCGAGCCTATCTTTCAGGTATCAGGGATACAGGCTGGTACGCCGGAGCGAGTCCGCCTTCACCGGCTTCAATGGCCACACTTAGCGAAGCCTTTTCAATTTACGATACACAGCGATCAAAGCTGAAAAACCTCACAGAACTGTTTGTTCAGAGTTTATCTAATGAGCATCGTCTGAGGTGTCTTCCAAACTATCCGGTTTTCGAATACGATAACCCTGATCTGGCCACGTACCTCTTTGAAAATCAAATCTGCACAACGGAATTTATCTACGCTGCAGGCCATAATACCCCACAACACAGAATCGTAATCAATGCACAACATCTGGAAGAAGACATTCGGAAACTCGCCCATTTGGTTAACGCCTTTTATCAGGCAAATTAAGCCCTGAGTGATTTCAAAACATCAGGCTTAAATTAGGCAGGTATTTTCATGGTTTTAATAAAAAAAATTGTAACTTTTTAGTTCAATTGTTAATTCACTTTAAAACACGCAACCATGAAAAAATTACTCGGATTGGTTTTTTTGATCGTGATCTTTATAACCGCTGCTGCAGTCACATCTTCTAAACCCCCCACGATGCACACCATGGAAGGAACATGGGAATTGCAGCATTTTTACAACTATGACGGCCAGAATGTCACAGACACTGTTGAACTACCCGATGGATACAGGCAGGTAAAAATGTACTACAACGGAAAGATCATGTGGTCGCGGACCGATCCGAATGACACTGTAGGCCGATTTGGTTACGGATCCTACAGAATTACTGATACGGAACTCATTGAAACGATCGAGTTTGGGGACTATCAAATGATGCAAGCCCTGGATACCATGCGTCAATTTACCTTTGAACTGGTATTAAAAGACGACACCTTCAGCCAAATCTCCATTGATGAGGAAGGTACCAGGACTTTTTCCGAGAATTACAAAAGAATCGATTAAGTAAGAATTATATAAATAAAAAAACCGCTACTGCTTGTAGCGGTTTTTTTATTGGGCAATCCGGTCTCAGGAAACTTCCTGAGGTGTCTCAATAGACGCCAAATATCGTTCTGCATCCAGAGCTGCCATACAGCCTGTTCCGGCTGCTGTTACCGCCTGCCTGTAGATCTTGTCCTGTACATCACCGCTGGCAAATACACCGGGTTTATTGGTAACCGTTGATTTTGGCTCGGTAATGATATATCCGGTATCATCCATTTTTAATTGGCCTTTAAATATATCCGTATTGGGTTTGTGACCAATGGCTACGAAAAAGCCTGTAATGGCAATTTCTTCTTTTTCTCCGGTTTTATTGTTAAAAATTCTCAAGCCTTCTACCACCTGGTCTCCCAGCACTTCCTCCACTTCTGTATTGTATCGAAGGTCTATATTGGGAAGGCTTTCTACCCTGCGCTGCATGGCTTTGGAAGCCCTCATGTAATCCTTTCTAACCAACATGGTTACCTTGTTGCATATATTGGCGAGATAGGAAGCCTCTTCAGCTGCGGTATCACCGCCGCCCACTATGGCCACGTCCTGTCCTTTGTAAAAGAACCCGTCGCATACTGCACATGCAGAGACACCACCACCCCTGAGTCTTTGCTCGCTGGGGATGTTCAGGTACTTGGCCGTAGCCCCTGTGGAAATAATCACGGTTTCGGCTTCAACCACCTTACTGTCATCTATAGTAACTTTATGAATACCACCCACCTCATCACTGAATTCAACTGCTGTAGCCATACCTATTCTGACATCCGTGCCAAAGCGCTCGGCCTGTTTTTGTAACTCAACCATCATTGTGGGTCCGTCAACTCCGTCTGGATATCCGGGGAAGTTCTCAACCTCCGTAGTAGTGGTCAACTGACCTCCGGGTTCCATCCCCGTATATACAACCGGTTTCAGCTCGGCCCGTGCGGCATAAATAGCTGCAGTATATCCGGCGGGACCAGATCCCAATATCAATGTTTTAATTCTCTCTGTTTTCTCTGACATAACTGAATTCTACAATAAATTTACTGGTGTAAAAGTAGGATTTTAGAACAAAACCTTACTTGAAAAGTTATCAATAATTGTTATGTAAAAATAGGTGATCATATTAGGAACCACCCGACCTTAATTGAGTTTACGATCATAATTTAACACCAAAGGCGAGATCGCCGGCATCGCCCAGTCCGGGTATGATATAACCTTTTGAGCTTAATTCTTCATCTATGGCAGCGATCCACAGCTGTGTATCCTGCGGAAAAATATTTTTTACATAACTGACGCCCTCAGCAGAGCCTATCACTGAAATGATATGG
>JBPEXP010000260.1:0-3046 GCA_052031475.1 Flavobacteriaceae bacterium
GGCCTGTCTACGCCGATATCAGAACAATTCCGTTGTGAGAACATAGCCGACAAAGGCGTGGGTTACGGGATGGAAGCCCATATCATTGACGGCAATAACATCCTGGAGGTTTATTCTAAGGTGGATGAAATCTGCAAAAGCGTGCGAAAAAAACCCAGGCCGGTACTGCTCGAATTCAAGACCTTCAGAATGAGGGGTCATGAAGAAGCGAGCGGGACCAAATACGTTCCAAAAAAGCTGATGGAAGAATGGGCTGCTAAGGATCCTCTTGAGAATTATGTGGCCTACCTACGCGAGGAAAAATTGATTTCCGAGGAAGAGGAAGTAGCCATGAAAAAGGAAATCATGGCCGAGATTGAGCAAAACCTGTCGCAGGCCTTTGAAGAAGAAGAGGTAAAAGCTAATCAATCTATTGAATTAAATGATGTCTTTAAAGATTTTGTATATCAGGAAGTTAAACCTGGTAAAGTAGTCAAGAAAATCCGCTACGTGGATGCCGTTTCGGAAGGATTGAAGCAGTCTATGCAGCGATTTGATCAGCTGGTCATTCTCGGTCAGGATATAGCGGAATACGGCGGGGTTTTTAAGATCACCGAAGGATTTGTAGAGGAATTTGGAAAAGAGCGTGTACGCAATACGCCTATCTGCGAGTCAGCCGTAGTTACAACGGCCATGGGATTATCTATCAAAGGCATGAAGGCCGTTATGGAGATGCAGTTTGGCGACTTTGTGAGCAGTGGTTTCAATCCGATAGTCAACTACCTGGCCAAAGTGCATTATCGCTGGGGAGAGCACGCTGATGTAGTGATCAGAATGCCCTGTGGGGCAGGGGTTGGGGCAGGACCGTTTCATTCGCAGACCAATGAGGCCTGGTTCACCAAAACACCGGGCTTAAAAGTGGTATACCCGGCTTTTCCCACCGACGCTAAGGGACTGCTCGCAACAGCCATAGAAGATCCCAACCCGGTTCTTTATTTTGAACACAAAGCGCTCTATCGAAGTATCTACCAGGAAGTTCCGGTAGACTATTACAACATACCTTTCGGCAAAGCAAGTCTGCTCAAGGAGGGTGACCAGATCAGTGTGGTTAGTTTTGGCGCCGGAGTCCACTGGGCCTTGGAAATACTAGAGAAGCATCCCACAATCCAGGCCGATCTGCTCGATTTAAGAAGCTTACAACCGCTTGACTGGGAATCTGTGTTTCAATCCGTAAAAAAGACAGGTAAGCTGATCATTCTTCAGGAAGATACCCTCTTTGGCGGTCTGGCCAGCGAGATATCTTCTGTAGTAGCAGAAAAGTGCTTTGAGTATCTGGATGCCCCTATACGCAGGGTCGGTAGCCTGGAAACTCCGGTACCCTTTGCCCGGAACCTGGAAGAAGTTTATCTGCCCAAGAAGCGATTTGAAGAAGCCCTGCTCGAATTATATGCTTACTGATCACAAAATATAATTCCCGCTAGCTTTTTGCCTTCACACTTCTTCTTATATTCGCATGAATTAGAACTCTAAATTAGATCTACTGATGAAAAACCTATTTTACCTATTGCTGGCCGTCCTGGTCATGTCTTGTTCAGCCTCAAAAACAGCTGGCACTACAGCTGACAAAATGAACAAGAGAACCCTGAAAGGAACCTGGGAAGTTTCGGATATTCGATTTGTCGGAGAGGAAGGCCTTTATAAGGCTACTCTTTTTGGCCTGGCGGATTCTCCCTGTTTTAAGGGCAGTGAATGGGTCTTTATCCCCAACAACGGTACCGGAAAGTTTAGTATTGGTCCGGCAAATAGATGTGAAGCCGGTACGCATCGTATTTTATGGTCCTTTAATGAGACTGATGGCGGCGTAACCCGATTTCAATTTAAATATGTGGACGAAAGAAATAAACCGCTCAGCGGAGACCGCAGTGGCTACAGGGCGGTAATCGATTCGCTTTCCGAGACCAACATGGTACTCAGGGTAAATGCCACTTACGATGGCACACCCTTTGATGTGGTGCTCACCATGGATAAAGTATCTGAAGACTATACACTTTAAAAAATCCCAAAAACAATTATGATGACAAGAAAAGTAACAGCCATTTTGCTCATGCTATGCCTCACCATGTCGCTGAACCTGGGTTGCAAATCCGTACAGAATGCCAATAAAACGCAAAAAGGTGCCGTAGTAGGCGCTGCAGGCGGCGCCCTGGTGGGCGGCTTGATTGGTGGAAATATTAAAGGCGCCCTGCTGGGTGCCGTGATCGGTGGCGCTGCCGGAGGTATCATTGGCCACCAAATGGATAAACAGGCACAAAGAATTGAAGAAGAATTGCCGGGTGCCCAGGTTGAAAGAGTGGGAGAGGGGATCCAGGTAACCTTTGACGAGAATAGCGGAGTGAACTTTGCCTTTAACAGTGCTAATCTCACCGCTGAGGCAAAAAATAATCTCAATAAAATAGCCGAAGTATTTCTCGAATTTCCGGATACCAATCTTATGATTGAAGGTCATACAGACAGCACCGGTCCGGAAGATTACAATATGAGGCTTTCAGAACAAAGGGCGCAATCCGTATTCGATTACCTCAGAACCCAGGGAGTTGCTGCCAATAGGATGAGTTTAACTGCCTTTGGTGAAACGGCCCCAAGATATGATAATAGCACCAAGGAAGGCCAGGCAAAGAATAGAAGGGTCGAGATCGGTGTATCGGCAAATGAAGAAATGATTGAAGACGCCAGGGCCAAGGCAAATTAAAATAATAAATGCTCTTAAACTTAAACCCGACAAGATTTGTCGGGTTTTTTGATTGACTATATCTTAACTTGTGCATATGCAGCATTACGATGTGATCATTCTGGGGGGTGGCCTGGCCGGCTTAACGGCTGCCATTCATTTGAGCGCGAAGAATAAGGAGGTGTTGCTCATCGAGAAGAACCCTTATCCTCATCATAAAGTCTGTGGTGAATATCTCTCCCTCGAAGTGCTGCCTTATATGACATCGTTGGGGATAGACCTTTCAGATTCGGTCCGGATCCGGCATTTGCATCTTACCCATAAAAATGGGAAACAACT
>JBPEXP010000261.1:0-2952 GCA_052031475.1 Flavobacteriaceae bacterium
CAATAAATTCCAGTATGTTGCGCTTAAAGAGCCGAACCAGTTCCCTGAGCACCTCCATATCTCCCATACAATCTTCCAGGACGGTGGAGAGATCAATTAGATCTGTAGACTTTTCCACAACTTTGCCTCTGGATGTAGGCTGACTTATTTTAAGAGGTTTAGGCGATCCTCCTTTTTTATGTAATACCATCTTGGACAACAATTCACCCGGACTATAAGGTTTTAACAGATAATCGTTAATCCCTCCAGCCTCGCATTGGTCCTTATCTTCTATGGTAAAATCTGCCGTCACGGCAATGATGGGAACCTGACGTACATGTCGCTGTGTACTGTTGCGTATATGCCTTGTTACCTCCAGTCCGTTCATCAGCGGCATTCGAAGATCCATCAGAACCAGATCAATTTGATTATTCTCAATGAGGTTAAGCCCGTAGTATGGGTTTTCGGTTATGAACGTCTTACAACCCCAATAGCGCAAGCGCTGTTCAATGAGTCGCTGGTTCATCAGATTGTCCTCAAAAACCAGGATCTTCATGCCCTTCACGTCATCGATGGAAATTCCATCTGCCTTAGGCGCAGAATCCTTTGTTTTCTGTCCCCTTCCGTACTCGAGTGTAATCCTGAATGTGGTTCCCACGCCAACCTGACTGCTCACCTCCAGCTTGCCTTTAAGTTTCTCTACAATTTGCTTCACGATGTTTAAACCCAGGCCTGTTCCACCATACTTGGTGTAGATCTGCCGGTTGGCCTGGCGGTAGGATTGAAAGATTGAATTGAGCTCATTTTCCGATATGCCGATACCTGTATCTGAGATAACAAGTTCGAGCCAGACACGGTCTGCACGCTGCTTGATCATGCTCACATGGAGGTTGATCGATCCCTTTTCCACAAACTTGATCGAATTACCCAGGAGGTTGAGAAGGATCTGCGAAAGTTTGGAAGGATCTCCCTTCAGGTATTCAGGAATTTGCGGATCCCTGTCAACCTGAAACTCGATCTCCTTATCCTGCATAAGGCTTTTACAGACATAGGCCACGTCCTGAAGAACGCCGTCTAATTCAAAATCAACTTGTTTAAAGTTCTCCAGGCCGGCCGAAAGCTTGGAATACTCAAGCAATTCGTTGATGATTTCCATCAGATTTCTCGAAGCAGAGCGAATAGCCCTTACCTGTTCGGTTTGTTCCTCGGTAAGTTTGGTTTCCCTCAGCAGGTCTGTAAATCCTACAATACCGCTCAGCGGAGTCCTGATCTCATGGCTTACTGTGGCAATCAATGCCTCTTCCCTGGCTGTACCGTCTGTGTGGATCTCAGAATCCGGGGTGTCCGATGGTGGATTCTCTGATGGTTTCGATTCCCCGAAAAATCTACTTTCGAGTTGATCTTTGAATACATCGAAGGATTTTTTAAGTCTCCGGGCATCCCGGGCGGTAAGCTCTTCAAAAGAAAAACTATTGAGCGCCTCCTCCAGGTCGGCGAGTTGAGAGAGCAGGTTTTTGGATTTCAAGGTAACTTAGATTTGGGTTTAGTTTAGCTGGTTGTTTGGTCTTCTTCAACACTGGCCTTTGGCCAATGAGCACTAAAACTCTTCAATTCAATTAGGCTGGACAATTAAATGTTATCTAAGTGCCCCATTTTGTTGTCAAATTGCTTTATTTGTAGGTCTAATTTTTATCAAATGCGACCATTCATCGTCATATTATGTCTTTTATCGATGATTTCCTGCGCAGAAAGGGCTCAGGATCAATCCGATCCCCTGGTTGAAAAGGCCATGGAAATTCATGAAAAAGTGATCACTATAGACACGCATAATGACATTGATGTTCGAAATTTTACAGACACGGTCAATTACACCCAGCGGCTGGATACACAGGTCAATTTGCCTAAAATGCAGGAAGGAGGTTTGGATGTCAGCTGGCTGATCGTCTATACAGCCCAGGATAGCCTCAACAAAAGCGGTTATGAGAAGGCAAGGGAGAATGCCATAGCAAAATTTGATGCCATCCACCGCTTATGCGAAGAAATAGCACCGGATCAGATCAATTTAGCCCTTACTTCAGAAGATGTAAGGCGCATACATGCCAGCGGGAAGAAAGTGGCCATGATTGGTGTGGAAAATGCTTATCCACTGGGCGAAGACCTTTCTGACCTTGAAGAGTATCACCGTCGCGGTGCCCGCTACATGTCATTGGCCCATAACGGGCACAGTCAGTTTTGTGATTCCCATACCGGAGAGGCAGACAGTACGTGGTTATATAATGGTTTAAGTGAGCTTGGTAAAAAGGCTGTAAAACAGATGAATAAGTTGGGAATTATGATTGATCTTTCCCATCTGTCCAAGGAATCAACCGATCAGATACTTCGCACGTCAAAAGCCCCTGTCATGGCCTCTCATTCTTCGGCCAGAAAGCTTTGTGACCACAGTAGAAACCTGGATGATGAATCCCTGATGTTGCTCAAAGAAAACGGTGGAGTTGTACAAACGGTGGCCCTGGGAACCTATATCGATCAATCTAAAAGCGAGGCACGTGAAAACTATATGACTAAGGTTTACCATGCCGTGGCTGATTCCCTGGGTGTGTCGTGGTACAGCTGGGATGATTTTGCCGACCTGCCCGAAGAAGAGCAGGATTCGTTTCTTCTCAACTACCCTCGTGTAGTAGCCCTGTCTAATGAAAGGGTTGCAGATCTAAAGGATGCCCCTCCTGCGGTGAATGTGTCCGATTTTGTCAACCATATAGATTACATGGTCGAACTTATTGGGATAGATCATGTAGGGATAAGCTCAGACTTTGACGGTGGTGGCGGCATCCAAGGCTGGTCTGACGCCTCCGAAACACCTAATGTGACAATAGAATTGGTTAAACGCGGATATACAGAAGAGGAGATTGCCAAGCTTTGGGGTGGCAACCTGTTGCGCGTCCTGGATGAGGTACAGCAATACGCTGCCACGCC
>JBPEXP010000262.1:0-2484 GCA_052031475.1 Flavobacteriaceae bacterium
GTCTACATAAGCATAAGGATTCTCTAAACTGTAGCGCACACCGGCCTGAGCGGCAAGATTACAAACCACATCAAACTGATAATCCTCAAATAGTTGGGCAAGTGCTTCACGGTCTTCCAGGTTCATCCTTACAAAGCTGAAGTCAGCCAGGGTTTCGGAATTGCTTATTTTATTGAATGGTATGGCCTCTTCCTTTTGAATTCCAAGCTGCTGAAGCCTCGCGTATTTGAGCCCTACATCATAATAATCATTAACGTTGTCCAGACCAACTAGCGAATGCCCCTTTTTTAGCAGCTCTTTACAGACAAAATATCCTATAAAACCGGCTGCTCCGGTAACGAGAATTCTCATATCGGCAGAATGTAAAAATGTTGATAACTCATTTAATTATCGGCTGAGGGGATTTATTTGCTTTTACTGGTTCGCAAAGATTACAATTTTATAATTAGTGGAGTTATAATATGAGATAAAAAGGGTGTTTTTAAAGCCGAAAGGTCTTTTGCAGGACCTGCAGTGCAGTATTTCCGGCGGCATGCTCATTTATCGGAAATCAGCAGATAATCCGGTATCATGCCCTTTGATATCCGGTCAATTTTACAGACAAAAACGATGAAGTTTTCTTCTAATCCGATAATCATGTCGCTTTAACGAATTATGTTGATGAATTTTTTGGCCTCCCCTTCCTATACTTATTTTTACCTCTTAGTTTTGACATTGGATTTTTGTACCCTATAATCTTAATAAATACTTAACAATATCGTATCTTTATTAGGTTTGTACGAAATGACCTCAAAGCTGATTACCAGATTGATTTTCAAGTAATTTGAAACTGATCGATCCGAATTTAAAAGATTGAGTACAACACCACAAACAATCGACCATTGATAACTGCCACTAAAATATGGTTGTCATCACCTCATATGGGTGGTGCGGAACAGGGATATGTGAAAGAGGCTTTTGACAGCAATTGGATCGCCCCGTTGGGTCCCAATGTAGATGGCTTTGAAAAATCTCTGGAAGCCTATCTTGGCGAAGACCTTTTTGTGGCTGCGCTAAGTTCTGGTACAGCATCTATACATCTCGGTTTAAAGATTCTCGGTGTTTCAACCGGGGATGAGGTTTTGTGCCAAAGTTTCACTTTCTCAGCTTCTGCAAATCCGATAACCTACCTGGGGGCAACTCCGGTTTTTATCGATAGCGAGAAAGAGAGCTGGAACCTGAGTCCCGAACTGCTGGAAATTGCCATTCAGGACCGGATCAATCACGGTAAGAAACCAAAGGCTATCATTGCCGTACACCTGTACGGAATGCCCTACCAATCAGATGAGATCTCAGAAATAGCCGATAGATATGAAATCCCTGTCCTTGAAGATAGCGCCGAAGCGCTTGGCAGCCTTTACAAGGGCCGTAAATGTGGTGGATTAGGAGATATCGGGATATTATCGTTCAATGGTAATAAAATAATTACTACCTCCGGTGGAGGCGCTCTGGTGTCCAGGAGGAAGGAAGATAAGGAAAAAGCCGTTTTTTATTCTACTCAGGCGAGGGACGAAGCACCGCATTATCAGCATTCTCATATTGGTCATAATTACCGGATGAGCAACGTACTTGCCGGTATTGGAAGAGGACAGATGGAAGTGCTTGACGACAGGGTGCACGCCCGGCGATCCAATTTTAACTATTATAAGGGTGAATTGGAAGGAATGGCCGGACTGGAATTCCCAAAGGAACCACAGGGTTGCCTGTCAAACCGTTGGTTGACCACTATTCTCACGCCTTCTTTTCAGACCAGGGAACGTATCAGGAAAGCCCTTCTGGCAGAAGATATAGAATCGAGGCCGCTTTGGAAACCCATGCACCTGCAGCCGGTTTTTAAGAAGTCCACGCATTTTGCAGATGGCACATCCGAAGATCTTTTTGAGAGGGGATTATGCCTTCCAAGCGGATCGAACCTAACTAATAACGATCTTGAAAGGATCGTAAGTGTAATTAAAAAAGAATTGCAATATGATTAAGGATTACCTGGTCAGTAATGCACATCGCTATGCGTCCAAGTGGCTGGTACTGGGGATTGATATAATCCTTATTACCATATCCTTTGTACTGTCATATATCATACGATTTAACCTGACTCTTAATTTTGATACAGACAGGCTCTTTATCCAAATACCCATTGTAGCTCTTATTGCAGCTATAGCCTTTCTCCTTACAGGATCCTATAAAGGGGTGGTCAGACACACCGGGGTACGCGATGTCTACAATATATTCAATGCTATTTGCCTTTCCAGTATCATCACCATTTTTATGGTTATTGTGAACAGGCAGGGGAAGTTGATGGACGATTTTACTATTCCACTCTCCATCATTATAATCCATAGTTTGATCAGTTTTATTGTTCTAACTGCTTCCCGATATGTTTTCAAAACGCTCTACTACAACCTGGTAAAGAAATTTGAGGCCACAAAGAATGTATTGATTTACGGT
>JBPEXP010000263.1:0-6887 GCA_052031475.1 Flavobacteriaceae bacterium
TTAATGATAAATAGGCCGTCAACGGTGACATTGTCTGAAGTAATGGTTATGATCTCACCACCGCCTTCCCCGTCTATAACAGGATATTCCTGGCCGAGGAGGGTTAATGGCTTGTCTATGATTATATTGTATTCTTTATAAATCCCCTTTTTGATCAACAGCGTGTCAAATTCCTTTGCCGTAAGCACTCCTTGTTTAACGGAAGATATGTCACAGCTTTCACAGACCTCTATAGTACCGGCCTGTGCGGACATCCCTATCAGCAGGAGAAAGATCAGCAGTGGAGAGAGGATTTTAGACATCAGATCAATTGCTACAAGACAGTATATTTAATACAGCCATTAGCCGTATACCTGGTGTTCATAAAGATACCATTAAAGTTTTGGTAGAGCGGGGTGCCCGCTTCGGCTCCAAGTATCAATTTATCATTTAAGAGCAGTACATTAAATCCCAAAGCAGCGTGAATACGTTCTCCGCCGTAGTTGTCTGGATCTGCGGTAACAACCATCATAGGGTTCAATTCAGGGTCGGAGCCCTTAATACGGCCTTCGCTGCTACCGCTTATTCTGGCAGAAAGGGCAAATTGATTTGATATATTGTAGCCCAGCCAGCTGTTTAGTTCATAGAAATTCCCGAATCTATAACCCTCACTGTTGGTTCCTGTCCGGAAAGTATTCAGCTGTTGGATTCCCCAGGCAAATTCATTGAAATGACCTTTTAGGGTAGCCCCTATGGTAATATCGAAGGTACCTGTTCCCAGTTGCATGGCATAGGGCAGTTTAGCATCAGCCATCATAGGAGTATCGTCCCTTGCCTGAATTTCACCTATGGGAATGTTGAACCTGGAATTCAGGTGAAATGAAAGATTTTCACCAGAATGAAGGCCGTAGAGTAAGCCTAGCTTCATATCGCCGAGACCTGAGGATGAGGTGTTAAAATTGTTCAGCATGGTCATGCCGTTCATCATCATCCTGGCGGTCAGGTCCATATCGTTTCTCACAAAGTTTTGCATGAACATCAGGGTCATCCGGTCTGAAGGGGCATACATCACTCCCAACATGCCCATTTGCATATCCATTTGCTGAGGCGCCACCATGTAGGAATCGTAGATGACCTCATCCGGGATTCTTTCACTGCCCTGCCTGTTACCCTCCATAAACATAAACATGTACCTCACAGATACCATTAATCCTCCTTTGGGGTGCAGGTGGTCACCGGCCAGCCCGCTGGGAGCATAGGCATTGGCCCCGTGATGGTGATGCCCATGACCGGTGGCCCCAAAATCCGACGCGCTGAAACGCTGCTTTAGTTCTTCCCAGTTGTAGGACTCACCTCCTTTTTCCTCTTGCATTTTCAGGCCTTCCTCCAAACTGCCATAGGCGGATAAATACGCCCCCATTGGGCTGGGCAGGCCTTTGCTTTTCAAATATTGGGCTGCATCAGCCTCCAACAGCTGCCCGTTGTTGTAGTCGGCCACACTGAGCCGGCTAAAATCAGCCTCATTTTTAGATTTTAGGAAATTGACCAGACACTCAATGGCGTCAAATTGATAGGTGTTGCCCTGTGTGTCCAAAGCCTCTGCCCTGAAATGATCATCCCTGATATCCATCTTGCACCGCGAACATGTTTCCTGGGCCATCACCGGCGTTAAAAAGAGCAAAAGGATTCCAGCCACAATGTACATTGTGTTCAAAAACATTCTCATGATTTAAAAGACTATCTGATTATTAAAAAACGGCTATTGGTTATAGCCTTTACATAGTGTTTGACATTAGCTTCGAAGTCAAGAGCCTGTAAAGTTGAAAGTCTGAAGGTCTCATTCTTGATCTTGAAATCGATCTCACCTTGCAAAACCAGGAGGTGGGCGTCCCTGGGTGAAACATGTTCCGGGAATTGACAGTCAGCTTCAAGTGTGATGCTAAGAACTTCATAACTTTCTGACCGGATTAGCTGTTTTATCTGGAGCTGATTGAATTCCTGCTCAACCAGAAGATTATTCGTAGAATACATAGCGGTCTTTCCAGTGGTTCAACAATTCTTTCCATGTATAGACGTCCCCTCCATACTCCTGCCGGGCCTCCCGGGCCAAATCATGGGTTCGGAAAGCTGTTAAGAAAGCTCCCATCGGACTGGGAATAGCCTCGCTGATCAGATAGTAAGCCTCTTCTGCTGGGATCAATTCTCCCGGCTCTGAAAAATGGTTGCAAAGCTTCAATGCAATATCATCCTTATTGAGCCCGGGGCTGTAATTGATCAGGCACTCTATGGCGTCAAAATTAAAGATCTTGCCTTTGGCGGTAACCAATTGGGCTGCGTGCTGCCGGTCTACTATGGTCATTTTGCAGTAGTGGCAGGCATCAGAGCCGTAGGAAATAGGCTGAGATTTTATGTCGCATGAAACGGTAGCCAAGGTCACTAATATGATTGTCGTCCAAATAAGTTTCATTTTCCTGTATTTAAATTAGCTGTCATCACTCCTTCATGCTTATACTCTTTTTTCCAGGACTTTTTCCCCATGACAAAGGCCAGGATCGTAAGCATCATTCCTGTAAACATCATCCAGGCACCTGTTGCAGGCATGGAGCTTACGTCAAAATTCAGCATCTTAACCTTCCCGAAAAGAGGAGGTTTGTAGGTCATTGGCGAACCGTCCGGGTTGGCCAGTTTCATGATCGCATTCGGATCCAGATTGCTTCCATAGTCCACGAGCCAGGCATTAAAGTCGTACATGCCAAGCACTCCCAGGACAGACATGAACAAGAACCATCCTATAAACCAGTTGGGGGAAATCTTCTTAAAGAAGCCAAGGATCCCGATGATTACGCCAAGAGCAACCATGGTCCCTATTACAATGGGGAATACCTGAAATTCCCACATATCCTCCACTTTTGGAATTGTTTTCATCCCGATATAGTGATTCAGGTTATCAATATTCTGGATGTCAAATTCATTGACCCCGTGTATTCCATTAATATGGATATTCATGCCCAATGGTTCCGGATATTGAGGCGCCCCAAGCATAATGTTCCATAGCGGTTGAACGTAAAGTCCGAGTAGGAACAGAGGGCCGATCATCATAAGCAAGCTCGCTTTTTTCATAGTTAACCGATTAACATTTATCAATTAAATCACATATGCAGGAAAGTATTCAGGCAGAGAAAAAGCGGGCAGGATTTACAATGCTACCCGCTTTTATTCATCCTTTAAATGTTTATTCACCCAAAGACCAGGATAGATCTATATTGGAATTTGCCGGGGACACTCTTACATATCCCTGCATTTCCTGGTGAAGAGCCGAACAGAAATCTGTACAATAAAACGGCCATACCCCTACTTTTTTAGGCTCCCAAAGTGAGGTCTTGGTCTGCCCGGGCATGATCAGGATCTCCGAGGTGTTCTGTCCGATTATTGAAAATCCATGGGGTACGTCAAAATCCTGCTCGTGATTGGTAATATGGAAATAGACCTTGTCCCCAACTTTTACACCTTCTATATTATCCGGTGTAAAATGACTCCTGATCGTAGACATGTATACGTGTACTTCATTCCCTTTTCGCTCTACTTTGGCCTGGTCGGGTGAGGTTACCGCATAGGGATGCTTATTCTCGTCCAACCTGTAGAATTTCTTGGAATTGGCACGCAGCAGGTCTGCCGGACATCCGGCTGCATAATGAGGTTCCCCGTGGGTGGGGAAGTCATAGATCAGCTCCATTTTCTCGCCGGAGATATCGTAGATCTGAGCAGAGTGCTCCATTTCCGGACCGGTGGGCAGATAGCGGTCTTTGGTGATCTTATTCATGGCCACCACATACTGACCAAATGGTTTTTGCGAATTTCCGCCGGGTATCATCAGGTGGCCCACCGAATAAAAGGTAGGTTTCCTGTCTATAACCTCCCAGGACCCCACTTTCCACTTCACTACTTCAGAGGAAATAAAGAAGGTAGTATAGGCATTTCCTTTGTCGTCAAATTCTGTGTGCAACGGGCCTAATCCACCACTTTTTACAACACCGGCCATCACATCGTCAAAGCTGAGGATAGGAATTCCATAGGCTTCGCCATCAAATTTTTCAGCCTCTATGGCTTCCAGCATCTTGGTAAAAGAGTGTGCCGTAATATCCGCAGAAAGTTTACCGGCGCCGATAATATATTCTCCCGTTGGATCTACGTCACAGCCGTGAGGAGATTTAGGAGTTGGCAGGAAGAAGACAGCACCTGGCACTTCTGTTGGATCTACAGTCAGCACTGAACTCTTCATCGTGCTGGTTCCGGTATGCGTAGCTTCATCGTACACATTGTGAGCATATTCTGCAGGCATGGTAGTACCTCCGCCGTTGTTCACATACTCTTCGATCTTTTTCCAGTTCAGGGCTGCGATAAAGTCTTTATCGTTTTGGGAAGAATTCACTTCCATCAGTGTATTGGCTTCCTCCGTATTATAAGTGCTGAAGAAGTGCCATCCGTGTGATTTTCCGCGGCCGGGACGGCTCAGGTCATAATTAAAGCCTGGCATCAACACCTGGAATTTGATATCCATGTGGCCGTGTTCCGGGTCTACGCTGATAAAACTAAGCGCTCCCTTAAAATTGCCCTTGTATTCACTAATAGGCATATCCCTTTGAGGAACGGGCACTGAAAAACGAGTACCGGCGATTACATATTCCGTATTCTCCGTGATAAATGCAGAACTGTGGTTTCCGCCACTGTTGGGAATTTCGATGATTTCCTCGGTTTCAAAAGTGCTCAGGCTGATTCTGGCAATCCGTGGAGTGTTATTACCATTGACGAAAATCCATCTGCCGTCCAGTTCCCCATTAGTTTGGGAAATATCCGGGTGGTGCAAGTCGTCCCAAGGGATAAAGCCGTGAGAAGTATTCAACATCGGCTTAGTCTCTTCAGAGTAGCCGTATCCCGAAGTTGGAAACTGGGAGAATACAGGAATTTCCTTGAACATACGGCCAGAGGGTAGTCCATAAACCGTCAGGTTTCCGCTGTAACCTCCGGAAAGGAATGCGTAGAACTCGTCCTGCTCGCCAGGCGCCACATAAACCTTTTCAGCAGCACTGGATGACAGAGCGCCGTTGGAAGAACCTCCACCGCCCTGGTTGCCGCAGCCGCCCATAAGCAGACCCAGGCCCAGGATTGAAAGCAAATAAATTTTATTGTTTTTCATTTTTAGTAGTATTTAATATTGAATCGATTTTAATGTTATTTCCTAATTATTCAGATGGTGGCAAGATGACCTTATCCACTACATGGACAATTCCGTTTCCGGCCGGTACACTGGCAACAATTTTCGCGCCTCCTACGTAGACGTCATCACCTTTTACCTCAACTGTGGTATTCTGGTCATTGGCCTGCCCCAACTTTTTGAAATTTTTCAGGAAATCCTTGGAATAATTCCCGGGAGTTACATGATGCTTCAGGATGTTGGCCAGGGCCTCCTTATTTTCAGGTTTCAGCAAGTCCTCTACGGTACCTTCCGGAAGCGCGTCAAAAGCTTCGTTGGTAGGGGCAAATACCATCAATGGCCCTGCATTGACCAGGGCATTTTCCAGGTCTGCCGCCTGCACGGCCGCCACCAGCGTGCTATGATCTGGTGATCCTATGGCGATCTGAAGCACATTGGGCACAGACTCGTCATCCTCTATAAATGCCTGTCCCTGCTCTTTTGACTCTTCCGTGGTGTACCCAGCATCTGTTGAAGTGTTGTCATTTTTTGGCTGATCCTTGCATCCGACAAATAGCAACAGGGCAAGAACCGAAATCAGTAATAGTTTTAAGTTTGTTGTTTTCATAATTATTAGTCTAAGGTTCTGAAATACTCAAGTATAGATCGGGCCTGTTCCTCAGTGAGATTCTGATTGGCCATGGCGGCACCGTTAAATTCCACCAGCAGATCCTTGGCACAACGATCTTGTTCTACCATCAACTGCGGGTCCAATATCATATTCATAATCCACTCCGGACTCCTGCGGCTCATGATCCCTTTGGGAGACGGTCCTATAAATCGCTTGTCGATCTTATGGCAGGCCGAGCAATTGGTGTTGAATAAAGCCGCCCCGGCATCGGCTAGTTGCTGATCAATTTCCGGGTCTAGGGGAAGGGATTTAATAGGGCCCACACCTTTATTATCCAGTGTGATCCTTTCGGAGGCAGGTACCTGGTCTGCAGGATCTGTGGCCTCCTCTACTTTTTCGGTAGATTTGGTACGGTCTACACTAAATCCATCTTTATTCTTTTCCTCCTTACCGCCGCAGGCAAAGAGCAATAAAGAAAAGATGAGAACTAAGTTTTTTTCAAAAGTTTTCATTGTCAGTTGTTATTAAAATCGGGGTAAAAGTAGATTTGGAAGGGAAGAAAAAACATGATATAAATCATATTTCGGATAATAATATCCTTTTATTCTTGTATAATAATATTTCTAAGTAAATACAGTGCTTTCCAACTCATCTAAATACGCACTAAACGCCGTCATCTACCTGACTTTGCATTCTGACGAAGACCACAAACTCCAGGCACATGAAATAAGTAAGAACATAGGGGCACCCAAGGCTTATACCGGCAAATTGCTGCAGAGTCTGGCCAGACAGGGCATCGTTTCCTCAGTCCGCGGACCGAAAGGCGGCTTTTATGTAAGTGAATCCAACAAAAAGTATTCGGTCATGGATGTGATTGAAGTGATCGATGGTAGGATCAAAATTGAATCCTGTGTCCTGGGTCTATCGGATTGCGATCCGGAAAAACCTTGTCCTCTGCACAACCTCATAGCCTCTTCGCGTTCTAAAATGGTCACTGTCTTTGAACAGGTAACCTTAGAGGAGCTGGCGCTCAGTTTGAAGGATCGACAATCCTTTCTGCCGGGTTAGGTATTCACCACTTAATGC
>JBPEXP010000264.1:0-2168 GCA_052031475.1 Flavobacteriaceae bacterium
ATGGTGCCCTTGAAAGGAGATTCCAAAAAGTTATGGTAGAACCAACTACCGTAGAGGAGACCATTGAGATCCTTAAAAACATCAAAGGCAAATACGAAGATCACCACAATGTCAATTACACCGATGAAGCTCTTATAGCTTGCGTGAAATTGACCAATCGCTACATGACAGACCGTTTTCTGCCGGATAAGGCGATTGATGCTTTGGATGAAGCGGGATCCAGGGTGCACATCGTTAATATGGACGTACCTAAACAGATCCTCGAGCTGGAAAAACAACTGGAAGACGTAAGGGAACTCAAGAACAGCGTAGTTAAGAAACAACGCTATGAAGAGGCTGCCAAGTTAAGGGACGACGAAAAACGCCTCGAAAAAGAATTGGCAGTTGCGCAGGAAAAGTGGGAAGAGGATAGCAAAATGCACAGGGAAACGGTTAGTGAAGACAATGTAGCTGATGTAGTTTCTATGATGAGTGGCGTTCCGGTAAATAAGATCGCCCAGACTGAAAGTAATAAGCTTGCAGAATTGCCAGCCCTGATCAAGGGTAATGTCATAGGACAGGATGAAGCGGTGGCCAAGGTAGCCAAAGCCATACAGAGGAACAGGGCCGGACTTAAAGATCCGAACAAGCCCATTGGATCCTTTATTTTCCTGGGACAGACCGGTGTGGGTAAAACGCAACTGGCTAAAGTTCTCGCCCATGAACTCTTTGACTCAGAGGATGCGTTGATCCGCATAGATATGAGTGAGTACATGGAAAAATTTGCCATATCCAGACTCGTAGGAGCACCTCCTGGATACGTCGGTTATGAGGAAGGCGGGCAGCTCACTGAAAAAGTCAGGAGAAAGCCGTATTCGGTAGTTCTGCTGGATGAAGTTGAAAAAGCCCACCCCGACGTATTTAATATGCTGCTTCAGGTTTTGGATGATGGATATCTCACAGACAGCCTCGGAAGACGGATCGATTTCAGAAACACCATACTGATCATGACCTCGAATATCGGTACGCGTCAGTTGAAGGATTTCGGACAGGGTGTCGGATTTGGTACGGCAGCAAAGAAATCACAGGCAGACAGCCACGAAAGATCAGTAATCGAAAATGCGCTGAAGAAGGCATTCGCACCAGAATTCCTTAACAGGATAGACGATGTAATCGTATTTAATCCGCTTGAAAGAGAACACATTCACCAAATCATTGATATTGAACTCAAAAAACTGTTCAACAGGATCAAGGATATCGGATATGAATTGAATCTCACAGATAAGGCCAAGGATTATATCGCTGAAAAAGGCTTCGACAAGCAATACGGCGCAAGGCCACTTAAAAGGGCTATTCAAAAGTATATTGAGGATGCCCTGGCCGAAGAAATAGTGAATTCCAAATTGGAAGAAGGCGATAGTATATTTATGGATTTTGATAAGAAAAAAGAAAAATTATCCATCGAAATACAAAAAGCCAAAAAGTCTTCCAAAGCGTAAATTGTCATAAATAATCAGAAAGAAAGAGCCTGTTTCCAGGCTCTTTTTTTATACCGATAATTCTGCCATTGTAAG
Organism: Flavobacteriaceae bacterium; assembly: GCA_052031475.1. Classification (GTDB taxonomy): domain Bacteria; phylum Bacteroidota; class Bacteroidia; order Flavobacteriales; family Flavobacteriaceae; genus JAHEJJ01. The sequence continues at coordinate 1,554 of JBPEXP010000264.1, forward strand.
AATTAAATCACAGTTTATTTAACCCTTGCACCGTACAAACGATATTTTAGCTTTTAGTCTAATATTTTTCTCTAAAGTGGGCCATAAGTCTACTTTCGTCTCGGACACTATATACATTTTGAAATGAGCCTCCGACCGGCAAAGAAGACTGTCATTGTCAAGGAATATCATCTGGATATCGGTAAAGTACAGGTCTTCAAAAATTATCTTGTGGCTATTTTCGACGAAGGAGCAACGCTTACCCTCGAAAGAGCCTATCAAATCATAGGAATTTCAGAAATTCACTTCAGAGATCGCAATTTTGGTTATATAAGCCTGAGGCAGAACTCATATGCCATAGATCCTACCATTTATTCCTATCTCCGTGAATTAAAGAATCTCAAGGCCCTTGCCATCGTTTCTGTCAAGGAAATGGATATGCACAACTTTAAAATAGAAAAGTTGTTCTACAAAGGGCCCATGAAAATCTTTATCGACTATAATAACGCCCTCAAATGGGTTAAAAGAAGAGTAAAAGAGGCTAAATAGCTCAGTGATCTTTCCCGGGAACTTCTGCTATACTTCTTTAGTGAACCACCTCGTTGGTATCATCTATTGCGAATTACCACTATCATC